>DUPA01000153.1 GCA_012838515.1 Natronincola sp.
AACGATAACGGTTTCTTTGGTTCCTAAAGCTGCTTCTAAAACTACTTCTTGCACTTTGGCAGCAATCATTTCTTCTAACTCTTCAATTCCGACAGGTTCAACGCCGGCGTCGAGTTGTTCTTGAATTCTGTTTACATCGTAACGAATGCCATCTACTAAACCAAGTAATCTGGCTTCTAAATAAGCTACGTCACCTTCGATTGCTTCGTTAGCCATTTCCGCGTCGCGAAGTCTTGCGAGGACTTCTTCATCTAAACCGCCGTCAACAACTACTCTTTCAACAATAGTAGTTTCAACGGAACCACCGGCTTGAGCCAGAACTTCTTCAACTATCTCAGCTTTGATTTTATCAAGTTCTGAAAGAAGACCACTACTGCTCAAATGGGTTTCTAGACGAGTAAGGGCTCTTGCAAATACCATTGCCGCTTCATAACGGGTCATGGTGTTTTGGCCACCAAATGTACCATCCGGATAACCTTCGATTAAGCCGGTTGCAGCAAGTTCTGCAATTGAGTCATACGCCCAGTGATTGGCATCAACATCTGTAAAAGGACCTTTGGCAAATGCTGGTGCAAATGTACTAGCTACTAATACAATGGCTAGCACTAAAGCAAATTTCTTTAACTTCATATTCATTTTACCCCCTTGGTTTTTGTTCACTTTATTTTTTATGATTCTATTTACTATGTGGATGAAACACCTCACTTAAAATCCCTTGAGTCTCCTTGTTTCCTCAAAAGAGTATCAGGAAGTATGCTTCATCTTTCAGCATTCTTAGTCGGCGGAAACCGCGGGCACCTCCTCTCTTCCCGTCCAAACTTATTAAAATGCTGAAATTAGATATTGTTCTGACTTATTATTCTCCAAACATTGACCAATTCCTTCAACAATAGGCACATTTTTGCTAACTATATTTGATGGTGGTTAGTTTTTTAGGTAATAAACCTCGAACAATTCATTCCACGCAATAGAAATTCATCTAGTCATAGAAAAAACCTTCTGAAGCATGAATGGAATTTACTGGTGTCAAGGAATTATTTCTAAATATACTTGCACCGGTGAGTTAGAACGCCATGTGTCTTTCGCTACAACTAGGCGAATTTCTACTTGGGTTTCAAAACCATGCGATGCAGTAATCGAATTTAAAAAATCCTCTCCTGGCAACAAAACAGCTGCACCTTGACTCAAGGCCATTCCCGCTTCGAGGGCAACCCCTTTTGCATCGCTTAAGATCTGCAAAATTACCCTCTCAATCTCTAAATCACTTTTGGGATCCCAAAGACTAGTGGACAGTACTGTACCTTTCGAGAAAACCATCTGATCAGGGTAGTTTTCTAAATACACCCTTACCGGTACCCCCGGTATGGTATTACTTTCACTAACGGCACGCACAATAACATCTCCGTCATTCATCAGAATATCTTCTACGGCAAATTCTAAAACACCTGACTGGAGAAATATAGCACGATATGGCTGGGGTTCTGACACCCTTGCGCTTCTCCTATAAGCCACTTCATCTACTTCATGTATAAATCGTTCTAGGGCTTTCCTAATCTCTTCCCTGGATAACCCCTTCTTCAGAACTGTTGTAAGTATTACTTCACTGGCATTGAAGGCAATATTAGCACCGCGAATTTGCCCGAAAGCTGTGGACACCAATTCATAGTCACTTCTGAGCTGATCTGTCTTGGCTAACAATTCACTGACTTCCCGTTCGAGAAAGATGGCCTGTTGTTGAAGTTTTATAACTTCCTCATCCATCTTTTCTATCGTTTCCTCATTAGATTGAATAGATTGCCTCTGTAGTTCTACCTGCTTTTCCGCTTCAACTAAAGCCGCAATAACATGCTCATAATTGGTTACAGCCTCACTGATTCTGCTTTCGGCCTCAAGTAATTCCATTTGTGCCGAATCTCTTTGGCTCTTCATTGCATAATAGTTCGTCTGTAGAGCAAATAATTCGTCTTGAATCTCTTTCATTTTAAAAAGAGCAGTACGCACATCTTGCGAAGCAATGGTTAAAATACCTATTGACGCAGAGGCAATAAAGACCCCCGTAACGATTGTAACCAAGATACTTGTATATTTAGGGCGCAGACCAAATAACGTCA
>DUPA01000154.1 GCA_012838515.1 Natronincola sp.
AAGCGCATCTTCAATACGTTTGACCGCAACATCCATTCCAAGCATTAAAAAAGGATCAGGTGTTCTTTCGAGGTCTAAATCCAAAAATTCGCGGGCCGCCTGAACCGAAGTAATTCCCCTATTAATCAGGATCTTTGATACTATCTCACTAATATTCAAAGAGGAAGACAACTCTCGAACTAATCTTTCATCTTGAGTCTGTAATATCCACCTTTTCTCGGTCATGATCATGCCTCCACCTTTTTGTGATTCTACGCCAACAAATGAAACCCTCCTCTTGACCTTTGGCTTAAGCAATAGTATTATGGGGAAAACGAGGGAGTGGAGCCATGGATATAGTAGAGAGCATACTTATTTCTGAAGAACAACTTCAAGCGCGAATTAGAGAATTAGGAGAAGAAATTTCTCGTGATTACGCGGACAAAACTATTGCCCTTGTGTGTATTCTAAAAGGGGGATTAATGTTTCTTTGTGATCTAGCTAAACACATCACTCCATTAGTAACTTACGATTTTATGTCCGTTTCGAGCTACGGCGATGCTACACAATCATCTGGAGTAGTTCAGATTACTAAAGACTTAGAAGAAAGTATCGAAGGCAAACATGTAATCATTGTTGAGGATATTATTGATACGGGATTGACCTTAAACTATCTTTTAAAGAACCTGCATAGTCGCAACCCTGCATCTTTAAAAATATGCACACTTTTAAATAAGCCGGCTAATCGCAAGGTTGAAATTCCCGTTGATTATATTGGGTTTAAAGTACCCAATAAGTTTTTAGTAGGTTACGGACTTGATTTTAAACAAATGTATCGTAACATACCATATATCTTCACACCTAAACCAAAATTTTATAAAGAATAGTAAAAAGCCGGCGAACTCAGTCGCCGGCTTTTTATTATTTTTTTCGTTCAGTCCAAGTAAGCCACAGCGGACCTGCGAGAAATAGAGACGAAAATGTTCCAAATATAATTCCTATTAATAAAGCGAAAGCAAAATCTTGAATGGCACTTCCGCCGAAAATAACTAACATTGCTACTACCAATAACGTAGTAATGCTCGTGTTTATCGTACGGCTAATACTTTGCTTAATACTCTCTGCTACAATATCTGCATAACTCTCTTTCTTTTTGAAACGCAGATTTTCGCGTATTCTATCAAAGATTACGATAGTATCATTAATGGAGTAGCCCAAAACGGTGAGAACCGCTGCAACAAAAGGACTGTTGACCTCACGACCGGTTAAAGCAAACAAACCAAGAACAATAATTAAGTCGTGGAGAAGGCAAACAACGGACACCGCAGCAAAACGATATTCAAAACGAAGAGTAACATAGAGCAATATACCCAAAGCTGAAATTGCAATGGCTAGTAGTGCTTTTTGAACCAATTCTTTACCGATGGTGGGGCCTACAACGTCAGTTTTAAGAACCACCAATTCACCAAAGTTATCATCAAAGGCTTGGTCAATTTTTAGAATATCTGCATTGTCCAATTCCCTCGTGCGAATCATGAACTGATTGGCATTATCTAGAATTTGAACAACGGCACCTGATAGATCTAGTTCCGGAACTGCCTTATCAAGAACCTGAC
>DUPA01000155.1 GCA_012838515.1 Natronincola sp.
AGACATTTCCTAAAGGTTGAGCTCGGAGAAGTAAATCAAAAGATAATGAAATACTGAGATATCGAGAGTAAAACAGAGAAAAACTAAAAGTATTAAGGGAGGAAGATTATGGCCAGACAACCCAAGCAAGTTTTAGTTATTCCATATTATTTTGAAAGGAATAATATTTTATTTGCTATATTTAAAAGGACTGATTTGAATTGCTGGCAATGGATTTCCGGCGGTGTAGAAGATGAAGAAAGTGTTTTAGAAGCCGCTAAGCGTGAAAGTTATGAAGAGGCTAAAATAGATTCCGGAAACAACTTTATTAAACTTGATGCAACGACTAGTATACCAAGGGATAATTACCATGAAGACTGGAGCGATAATATTTTTGTAGTAACGGAATACTCCTTCGGTGTAGAGGTTAAAAACCCGGAATTCAAATTATCATCTGAACATAGTGATTTTGAATGGGTGGGTTATGAAGAAGCATTGAATAGATTAAGATATGACAGCAACAAAACAGCATTATGGGAATTAAACAAAAGACTAAGTAGAAACGCACATAAAATGCACCTTTATGAAGAGCCATTTAAAATGATTAAATCGGGTCAAAAGAAAATAGAGTTAAGATTGAACGATGAAAAAAGACAGAAGATAAAAATCGGAGACACTATTGTCTTTTCCAAGATCCCCGATTGCAACGAAAGGATAGAAGTTAAAGTAACGGGGTTGTTACACTACGCTTCCTTCAAAGAATTATATACGGATATTCCATTTCACCTGTTCGGACGGGAAAACAAATCAATGGACTGGATGTTACAAGGCACTTATGAAATATACGATAAAGAAAGAGAAGAAAAATACGGAGCTTTGGGAATAAGAATTGAAAAAATAAGGGTCTACAGCGTATAACGCCGCTATTGGGGTTCATCAGCGATGGACATGCATGAATGTTGGCTAAACGCGGAAAACAAATCTTTGACTACAACGGAAATCATTAACTATGTAAGGGAGAGACTGTGAATGGAGATAATTTCGGTAAGAGAAAATCCGGAGTTTAAGAGCGTAGCAATAGAATATTTTCAAAAAAGGTGGGCTAATGAAAACACAATGTTGATTTACGAAGACTGTATTTCGAATAGCATTGTTACAAATAGTCCATTGCCGCATTGGTACTTATTGTTAGATGAAACAAGAGAAATTATTGGATGTGCAGGCCTGATAACTAATGATTTTATAAGTAGAATGGATTTATACCCATGGATTTGCGCCGTTTACATTGAAAAAGAGCACCGCGGAAATGCTTACGGCTCTTTATTATTAGAAAAAGCAAAAGAAGATGCAAAAAAAGCCGGATTTTCCCGTTTATACTTATCTACTGATCATATTGGATACTATGAGAAGTACGGTTTTGTATATCTTGGAGATGGATATCATCCTTGGGGGGATTCTTCAAGAATTTATCAGTGTGAGTTGGGTGATTAATTTACAGAATTTCCTCTATAGGGTAGACGGTATTTCATGAAGAATCCGTGACTACGGGGGTTCGCCGACACTGGCAATACCAAATGTTATAGTCTTGTCCATATCATTTACAGATTGGAAGAGTGAAAAAATTGAATGTAGAAGTCGTTGAATATAACAAACAATGGACTGTCCTATTTGAAGATGAAGCCCTAAAAATCAGGAAAATTCTCGGAAAAGAATTAATTGATGTTCACCACATAGGGAGCACCGCGGTGGAAAATTTAATGGCTAAACCAATTATTGATATCATGCCGGTAGTCAAAGAAATTTCACGGGTCGACAATTATAATAGTAAATTTGAAGACCTTGGTTATGAGGTAATGGGTGAGTTTGGTATGGCTGGTAGAAGATATTTTAGGAAGGGATCATCTAGAAGGACACATCAAATACACATTTTTGAAGAAAGTAACTCGAAGGATATAGAAAGACACATAGCAGTAAGAGATTACCTGAGGGAGCATCCTTTGGAAGCATTTGAATATGGTCAACTTAAGAGTAGGCTAGCCGCCTCATTTCCTACCGATATCATATCGTACATGGATGGTAAGGATTCTTATGTTAAAGAACTTGAAATAAAGGCATTGCGATGGTATGGTCGTTTACAAAATAAGTGATAAATGGAGATTGCGTAGTTTGGGTTACGTACCCCGTATTTGGGGAACCGCCGGACGTTAAATTATCTTTAAAAAGAGGTGCCGTTAATAATGAATATTCAATTTGCAGATAGGATGAACAATGTTCACAAATCATTTGTTAGGGAGATTCTTAAAGTTGCCGCTAATCCACAAGTAATATCCTTTGCAGGAGGACTACCTAACCCGTCTTCGTTTCCGGTCCTAGAAGTTCAAAACGCTACTCACAAGGTTTTGAATGATGATGGCTATAATGTACTCCAATACAGCAACACAGAGGGTTATTTGCCTCTTAGACAATATATTGCTGAAAGGTATTTTAAAAAAGGTGTTGTTGTTGACCCAAATGAAATTTTAATCACTAATGGTTCTCAGCAAGGGCTTGACTTAATTGGTAAAGTTCTTCTGAATAAGAATGACGACATTCTTATGGAACGACCTGGGTACTTAGGTGCTATTCAAGCATTTTCAGTTTTTGAACCCAAATTTCATACTGTTCCGGTGGTTGATGATGGAGTCGATATTGATTCATTAAAGGAAGTAATAAAAAGTCATGAACCCAAGTTGTTTTATGGCGTTCCTAATTTCCAAAATCCATCGGGAATTACATATACAGCACAAAATAGGGAGATTGTAGCTAACATATTAAATGAATACAATACAATATTTATAGAAGACGATCCTTATGGAGAACTAAGATTTATGGGGCAAGACGTGCCGTCAATGAAGACTTATCTGGGAGATAACACAATTCTTCTAGGTTCCTTTTCTAAAATCGTAGCACCGGCAATGCGCCTCGGTTGGATATGCGCTAGACATGAAATAATGGAAAAACTGATAATTGCAAAACAGGCTTCTGATTTACACACAAACTATTTCTCACAAAGGGTTATTCATCAGTATCTGATTGATAACAATATTGATAACCATATTAAAAAAATTACAGAATTATATAAAGGTCAAAGGAATTGTATGGTTTCAATGATTGAAAAGTACTTTCCGCAAGAGGTTAAAAGTACAAAACCGGAAGGTGGAATGTTTTTATGGGCCACTCTGCCCGAAGGATTTTCGTCATTAGAATTATTTGATATGGCAATTAAGCAAAATGTTGCATTTGTTCCCGGTGATCCATTTTATATTAATGAGAAAGGAACAAATACAATGAGGTTAAATTACACAAGTTCTACGGAAGAGAAGATAGAAGAAGGAATAAAGCGGCTATCAGAAGCCATTAAAGATCTAATAAAATAATTGAAGTTGATCCGTAAATTTTGTGCCACATTTGCAACCACAATTAGCTGAGTGTATCCTATCCACGAAATCAAACTAGAGGGCTTACAAAAACACTTTAGCTAAATCGACTCCTAAATTGGGAAACAGAAAAGACACAGCCTTTCCCGGACTGGAAACGCTTTATTTTTTAATATCTGCCCATCTTCAA
>DUPA01000156.1 GCA_012838515.1 Natronincola sp.
ATATTTGTTAGGTAATTATCTAATAATAAATCAGGGGTGCCATTAGCTAAATGGCGTGATAATCTTTCTATTGTGTTTTTCTTCTTAATATCTTCGTGCAGCGTATCCGCAATATCTGAAAGCAAACAACTTCTAGCAGCTAGCATGCCATAGGTCATGTCGGCAACAAACCGTTTTTCAGACTTTGGTAGACGATTTGATAACTTATTTGAAAAAGTTATGATTTCACGTTTCATTATATAAGTATTTGTAGTAAAATAGGCCATAAGGAATCTCCTTTTCTTTTGTTTAGTGATATTTTTCTTAGTAGCTTAATTTTACTACAAAAGGGACGGGGATTCCTTATATTTTAGGCATTTTCTAAAAGTTGTTTATAACAAAGTGCTGAATTTAAGGGGTTGTGGATAAAACTACGGAAACTCAAGTGGGCGAAGTTCTTGACAGAAGCCTATTGGAACTGTATAATTACGAATAAATTAAGAAGCATAAATAGTAAAAACTACATGATTTTTCCGACAAAAGTTGAAAATATGCCGGCAAAATTGTGAAATTGATTGGGAGGATCGGCATGGGCAAGAAGTACAACCCTTATGATGAAATGTTGCAAGTCCTAGATAGAGCGGCTGAAATGTTAAATTTAGAAGAAGATGACTACATTCAGCTAAAATATCCTGAAAGAGAGCTAAAGGTAGCCATACCCCTAAGAATGGATGACGGTTCAATTAAAGTGTTCGAGGGATATAGGGTGCAGCACTCCGGTGTTAGGGGACCGTATAAAGGCGGAATGCGCTATCACCAAAATGTCGACTTAGATGAAGTAAAAGCACTCGCTGCCTGGATGAGTTTCAAATGCGCTGTGGTAAATGTGCCATATGGTGGCGGTAAAGGTGGCGTAACAGTTGATCCCACCAAGTTATCTAAAGGCGAGTTAGAAAGACTAACCAGGAAGTATGCCACGCTACTTTACCCGGTTATCGGCCCACAGGTGGATATTCCTGCTCCCGATGTTAATACCAATGCCGAGGTTATGGGCTGGTTTATGGACGCTTACAGCACGTTGGAAGGTCATTTATCCCCCGGAGTAGTAACGGGAAAGCCCATAGAAATTGGTGGCTCTTTAGGTCGTGGCGAGGCCACAGGTCGCGGCATAATGTTTGTTACTAGAGAAATCTCCAAAAAACTCAATTTTTCCCTTAAAGGTGCCAAAGTTGCTGTTCAAGGCGCGGGTAATGTGGGCGGAACGGCTGCAAAACTTCTGTTTAGAGAAGGTTGTCAAGTTGTTGCCCTCAGTGACGTATCAGGAGCGATCTATAACGAAGAAGGTCTTGATATTGAAGAAATCATAGAATTCCTCCAAGCCGAGCGCGGCAGATTACTAAAGGATTACAATACACCCGGTCTTTCCAGAATTTCTAACGAAGAACTACTAACATTAGATGTTGACATTTTGATTCCCGCGGCTTTGGAAAATCAGCTCACAGCAGATATTTCTAAGAATGTAAGGGCGAAGGTCGTGGTGGAAGGCGCTAATGGACCTACAACATTTGAAGGCGATAAAGTGCTTGAAGATAAAGGAGTAATTGTGGTACCTGATATTTTAGCAAACTGCGGTGGAGTTATTGTATCTTATTTTGAATGGGTACAAAATCTGCAGTCCTTTAGTTGGGATGAGGAAAGAGTTAATAATCAACTTGAGGATCTTATCGTTAAAGGCTTTAATGATGTGTGGAATACTGCACAAGAGGCCGACACCACCTTAAGGATGGGTGCATATATGGTAGCAATCGGTAGAATTGTAACTGCTACTAAAATGAGAGGTCTTGCTTAAAGCATTATTTTAACTATTAAATAGTAAAAGAGGTGCGCTTGCCAAAAACAGGCTACACCTCTTTTTTCTATCCATGACTACCTATTTTACTCTGGATTTTTCAACTTCATAACCTATTTTTGTAATTGCTTGTTCGATTTGTTCAATGGAGACTTTCTCGTCATTAAATTGAAGTTTAACTCTGCTCGAGTTAAATGCAACCTCCACGGTTTCTTTCTCCACACCGTCTAAACCTTTTAGTGCACCTTCTACCTTTTGAATGCAAGATGGACATGTTAGAGTTTCTAATTGAATTGTTGCAGCTTTCATAAAAGATTCCCCTTTCTGTTCTAACTTATTTACTTATTACTCGAATGAGAATTAACCTGCTTTAAATTCTGTTTCACTTGCTTCTCAACGTATATCTTAGAAGTCTCATGCCATTTACAATTACGGCTAAAATACTTCCCTCATGTACTAACATACCTATGGACATGTTCATCCA
Organism: Natronincola sp.; assembly: GCA_012838515.1. Classification (GTDB taxonomy): domain Bacteria; phylum Bacillota; class Limnochordia; order Darwinibacteriales; family Darwinibacteriaceae; genus DUPA01. The sequence goes on from DUPA01000156.1 coordinate 2,313, forward strand.
GTCACTAAACAAAAGACTGAACAACAATATAAAAACAACACCAACAGCAATAACAATATTCTGCCGCATATTGCGAGCCGTTGCTTTGGTCAAACCAAGGGCATGTGGCAAACGACTAAAGTCTGAATTCATTAAAACCACATCAGAGGTTTCTATTGCCACATCTGTGCCTCCACCCATGGCTATGCCAATTTGGGCTAAGGCTAAAGATGGGCTATCATTAACTCCATCACCAACGAAGGCAACTATCTGACCTTGTTCAATAAGCTCTTTAATATAGGCCGACTTATCTTCAGGTAGCATGTTTCCATGTGCTTCTGTCATACCTAATTCGTTGCTTATAACATCAACAGTCCCTTGATTATCCCCGGAAAGCATTACGAGGTTTTTTACCTTAAGATTCTTTAATCGTTGAAGATCCCCTTTGACGCCCTCTCTGATTTGATCTTTTATTCCCATTACGATGCTCAGCTCACCGTTAACTGCCGTTAAAACCAGGGAGTTTCCGTTTACTTCAAGTCGTTCCACATCTGATTTTGCGTTAGAACTTAGTTGAACCCCTTCCCTAGTCATCAATGCAACATTACCCACTGCAACTCTGTGGCCGTTAACGTGGGCCACGATCCCCTCGCCCTTAACAACTTCAGTTGAATCAACGGCATAAAATTTTCTATCACCAATGCTTTCTAAGACAGCATTAGCAAGGGGATGATCTGATTCTCGTTCAACGCTGCCCAAATAATCCATGGCTCGGTCAGTGTTATCTCCGTAAAGGATGGTCTCGGAAACAGATGGGTTCCCCATGGTTAATGTACCCGTTTTATCAAAAACCATGGTATCAATTCTGCTAAAATCA
>DUPA01000157.1 GCA_012838515.1 Natronincola sp.
AAGAATGGCTACGATGGAAAACAAACAAACACCGCCGATAACAGTGAGCAGATGGCTGCGGCAAGAGGATATATTCGAGATGGAGTGGACTATCTCCTAATCTCGGCAGCAAATGCATCAGGATGGGACGATGTCCTGCAATCGGCGAAAAGAGCAGGCGTGAGAGTTATTCTATTTGACCGTGAGATTGACACCGACCCCTCAAACTATGAGGCGGCACTTCTCTCCGATATGTATTTTGAAGGTGATTTGGCAGTAGATTGGGTGTTGAACAATGTTCCGGAACCGATCAACTTGGTTCTTATCCGAGGTCAAATGGGTAGTGCAGCTGAAATAGGCCGTAGCGCCGCAGTACTTAAAGCTGAAAAAGAAGGTAAACTCAATATTGTGGCTGATGGAACAGGTGGAGACACTTGGAGTTTAGAAGAAGCCCGCAAAGTGGTCGAAGCCGCAATTGCTGCAAAAAAAGATTTTAATGTCATCTATGCCCAAAACGACGGTATGGCGCAAGGAGCCGTTCAGGCACTCCGTGCTGCTGGTATCAGCCACGGCAAAGATGGTAAGGTCAAGATAATTGGCTTTGACTTTAACCGTTTTGCCCTAAGAAACGTACAGGCGGGTTATTGGGATGCCGATGTTCAGTGTAATCCACGTCAGGCTTCGGAAATTGAAAAGTGGATCAGAAGTGGTAATATTCCCAAAGGAATCGTCTATCAGCAAGAAATTGTTTTATCAACAGATACAATCACCGATGAGGATATTGAAAAACATGGAATCAATGTGGATCCCGGCAAAGGTGTAATCACAAGGTAGTTTCATGGTGCTTGCAAAGCAAGCACCAATAATTCATGCATTGCGGTTGTTGGATCTGATCCGACTAACCGCAATGCTGTTACTTTATGTGCAACCGGTAAGGGGGACATTAGATGCTGTCAGAAATTATACTCAAAATGAAGGGTATTAACAAATCCTTTCCAGGGGTCAGAGCCCTGCATAATGTAGACTTCGTGCTCCGTAAGGGTGAAATTCATGCTCTTATGGGTGAAAATGGAGCGGGCAAGTCCACACTCATCAAAGTCTTAACCGGTGTTTACGAAAAGGATGCAGGCCAAAATATTTTAGATGGAGAATCTGTTCACTTTAAGTCGCCGCAAGAAGCACTAAACAATGGAATCGGCACAGTCTTTCAGGAAATAGCCCTTTGTCCGAATTTGACCGTGGCGGAGAATATGTTTATTGGTCGCAACAACAACAATTTTGTACACTGGAAAAAGATGAATACAAGGGCAGAAGAAATGCTTGATTCCCTTGGAATTCCGGCGAGCCCGACCCAAGAACTCTCAAGTTGCTCAATTGCTGTGCAACAAATGGTTGCTATTGCCCGTGCCATCGATATGGATTGCAAGATTCTTATTCTAGACGAGCCCACGTCTTCACTTGACGAAGATGAGGTGCAAAAACTTTTTGCGCTCATGCGGGAACTAAAAGCCCGTGGAGTGGGTATCATCTTTATTACTCACTTTCTCGATCAGGTATACGAAATCAGCGATACGATTACTGTGCTTCGTAATGGGGAGTTGATCGGTGAATACCAAACATCAAAACTTCCTCAAATTGAGCTTATTTCACATATGATGGGCAAGGCTCTCAGTGATGTATCTGAGATGAAAAAACAAGACCAACACAAATCCGGAAGCGGCACGCCGGTGTTCGAGGCCACTGCACTTTCAAGTGCCGCGGGGGTAAGACCTTTTAACTTCACCATCGAAAAAGGCGAGGTGAATGGGTTTGCCGGGTTACTCGGTTCGGGACGTAGCGAAAGTGTTCGGGCAATCTTCGCTGCCGACAAGGTAACCGGCGGCGAAATCAAAATTAATGGTAAAAAGGTGAAGCTCAAGACGCCTCTTGATGCCATGAAAAATGGAATTGGTTATTTACCTGAAGATCGTAAACACGATGGAATTATTGGTGAACTTTCGGTACGTGATAATATTATTCTTGCTTTGCAGGTCATGAAAGGTTTTTTTAGGCCCTTTTCTAGAAAACAGGCTGAGGAATTTGCCAACGAGTACATACAGAAGCTAGACATAAGAACACCATCTACCAACACACCAATCCAGTCTCTGTCAGGCGGTAATCAGCAGAAGGTGGTTTTGGCCCGCTGGCTACTAACACACCCCATGTATTTGATCCTTGACGAACCCACACGGGGAATTGATGTGGGAACCAAGGTGGAGATTCAAAAACTGGTGCTTAAGCTCGCTGAAGATGGAATGAGCCTAACCTTCATATCATCGGAAATTGACGAAATGCTTCGCGTTTGTTCTCGATTGATCGTTATGAAGGACCGTGAAATTGTTGGAGAGCTGAGTGGAACGAATTTAACGGAACAAGATGCAATGCTCATGATCGCACAGGGAGGTAAATGACATGTTAAGGTTAAAAGCATACGTCAACCGCTTGTCTCATTTATTCCTTCCCCTATCTGTTCTTGCGTTACTTATTATCATTAATCTAATCAAGGGCGCTGATTACTTCAGCATTACCATGGTTAATGGGGCATTTTACGGGAATATACCTAATATACTTTTTGGGGCTTCGGAGTTAGTTATTCTATCAATCGGGATGACTTTAGTTACTGCAGCTTCACGGGGGCAGGACATAAGCATTGGTGAAATTGGCGCCATTACTTCTGCCACCTTTGTCTTGTATGTCTTAAACGCGGGGAATGTCACGGTGTGGACCATACTAGTGGGCTTTCTTATTAGTTGCGTAGTAGGAATAATCATCGGAGCCTTTAACGGTACCTTAGTTTCGGTTTTCAAGGTTCAGCCAATGGTTGCGACCCTCATCCTATTTTTAGGTGGCAGGTCAATTGCCTTTATGATTGATGGCAAAGTATCTCCCATCCTAGCAAACGAGATTTCGAACAAAATCGGTACTGTAATACCGGGGATTCCAATCCAGACGCCAATAATCTTGACCGCGGTCTTCATTGCCATTGTTGCCGTAGTACTTAAGACCACAAATCTTCGGCTTTATGTTGAGTCTGTGGGAATCAACCCCAGTGCGGTGCGCCTTAATGGTATTGATCCAAAAAAGATTATTTTCCTGACCTTTTTGATCATGGGAGTTTGTAGTGCGGTCGCAGGTTTCATTGCAGTTAACAAGGCAGGGCGTCATGACAGTGTCAATATACTTAAGTTTATTATGATGGACGCGATTCTTGCCGTTGCCTTAGGTGGAAACTCCCTGGCAGGCGGGAAGTTCAGTATAAGTGGTTCTATTATCGGTGCGTACACCATCGAGATGCTGAACAGGACTTTGCTCAGGCTAGAGGTAAACCCCGAGGCCATAAAGTCCTTCAAGGCAGTTTTCATTATTATTCTCATGGTAATTGCTTCGCCGGTGGTTAGGGTTTTGGTCGGAAAAGTTTTGGATAGGATAAAAACGTTCTACTCTGATCGCCAGACAGATGGACTAAACAATGCAGCGGTTTCCATAACGGGCGCAACCGGAAAGAAGGAGGAGTAGAATGCGGTCTCTAAATACAACCAAACCGAAAACAAGACTTTCCAATTCGAATCTTCTTTTTATGATCGCCGGGATTATTTTTGTACTGATGTATGGGTTCGCCTTAATTAGTTATCCGGGCAGTTTTATGCAGTTTCAAACTTTCTTTGATTTGTTCAATCTAAACTCTGCGCTTTTCATTGTTACACTTGGCTTATGCGTAGTTATGATCGCAGGTGGAATCGATATTTCCGTTGGAGCCGTATGCGGTCTTGTAACCATGGCTTGTGCCATGTTATTGCAGTCGACAATGGGGAGCATTTGGGGTGCACTTCTTCTAGCATTGGGGATAGGTACCGCGTTCGGAGTCTTGCATGGGTTTCTCATAGCTTATCTAGAGATTCAACCATTTATCATAACGCTTGGTGGAATGTTCTTAGCTCAGGGGTTGCTGACGACACTCCATAAAGATCCAATTAACGTGACCATGCCTGCTTTTGTTTCTTTACGAAATTTCACAATAGAGATTCCTTGGCTTGGTACCGTAAATAGGCTAGGTTATTTCATCCCATGTGAAATCAAACCGGGCGTCATAGTTGTTGTAGTTCTGGTTATCATTTTTGCGGTTCTTATGAAGTGGTCGCGTTTTGGGCGCAACGTCTACGCAGTTGGCGGCAATAGTGAAAGTGCTCGAATGCTTGGAATTAATGTAAAGAGAACAATGTTCTTCTCATATGTGATTAGTGGTTTGGCCGCGGGTATCTCAGGTTTTGTATTTCTTATGACAACGGGAGCCGGCAATATTGGAAACGGAGCGTTGTTCGAAATGAAAGCAATCGCTTCGAATGTAATTGGAGGCATTTTACTTAACGGTGGCGTGGGGAACTTGCTTGGCGCGCCAATCGGTACGTTAACTCTGCTGACCATCAATGAACTAATCCGGGCGGCAGGCGTTCAATCGAACTTGCAAGCCATCGTGAGCGGTCTCTTATTGTATGTTTTTATTGTGTTGCAAAGCATCGTCATGTCTTTACGGGGTAGGAGAAAGTTTAGACTTGCTTTGCCTTCATGGTTAAAACCCCAGCAGTTGCAGGACGACAAAAAGATCGATAACTAATGGTTGCTAACTTAGAACATTGTATATAAATAGTTTGAGTTACCTGCAAATTGCAGGTAACTTTTTTGGATCTTACCGTTAAAAATTGAAAGAATGGAATTAGTCTAAAAATAAAAGGGATATAACTTCCGCTAAAGAATATCATTTTAATTGTTTTATGTCTCAATTGTCTGGTTAGCTGTAATTTGCTTGTACTAAAGAGGCCTCTTAACGAGCTCTTGCATGTTAAATGCTATTCCGGGGAAATCAGGATGCTGAAAATCACCGTCCTCGGCGGTTATAATTACATACTTATCATTTTCTAATTTATAAGCTTCTATGGTTCCTTCTTCAGGCTCCACAATCCAATAGTGTAGTACCCCATGTTTAAGGTAAAGGTTCAGTTTACTGATGGTGTCCGTACGCCTGCTGGATGGGGAGAGGATCTCGATGATGAGTTTGGGAACAATATCGATATATTTTGGATTCTGTAGCTCAGCGGCATCTTCTATATAAACAAGATCAGGTTGAACAGTTGAGTGTTCGGATAGAACCAAATCAATAGGAGAGCAAAATAATTCCCCTTGAGGATTTATTTTTGAAAAGTAGTCTAGTAAAGCCCATTGTAGCCTTCCCGAAACTCGTTGGTGCTGCAATATAGGTCCCGGCTCCTTCACAAAAGAACCGTCAATTAATTGAATAGTATAACCCGGCTCAGAAGGTAAAGCCGCATAATCTTCATAAGTGTGGGCTTTTACCGAATATTTACTTTTTGCTTCACATAATGCCGCATCTCTAGGTGCATTAGTATCCAAACTTCGCAACACATCTTTTAAGTTGTATCGGTATTGTCTTGTACCAATCGTTATAGCGGGGATTTTATCTTCTCTAGTATAGCGCCATATCGTCTCTACTGAAAGATCAAGTTTTCCCGCTAGTTCTTGGGCAGTGAGAAGTTCTTTGTTCATGATCGCACCTCCTAAAAGTATTATAACTTTAAACACAAGTCGGATCAAGAATAAGCACCTAAAAGCAAATTCGTATTCAAGTTTGATCAACTCGAGCTTCAGTAATCTTACTAAAGAGGAATTATAGGTAATTCATGGAATTTATTAAAGGCTGTAGTTTTATTAAACACAGTCTTTTCTTGATGAAAAGAGGTGGACGTATTGAATCTGTACCAAGCTATAAGCAAACGGAAATCTTGTCGAGCTTTCAGTGAGAAACCATTGCACCAAGCTAAACTCCGTGAAATTGGGGAAGTAATAGAGGATTTTATGACACTTTATCCTGATGTTACTTTAAAGTGGCGTCTGGCCGAAAAGATGAAAGGTCCTTTTAAAGTTAAAGCACCTCACTATTTAATTATCAGTGGGCAAGGTAAAGCAGGAGAAGCAGAAAGTGCGGGCTTCATTTTCCAACAACTATTTCTTTGGTTTAATCTAAACGGGATAGGCAGTGTTTGGCTTGGGGGTCCTAAAGATGTCAATAAGACAGTTGAAGATATTGTAGCCATGGCTTTTGGCGAACCTAAGGAAACGATAGAACGCACCCTTTCGGAGTTTAAACGTAAACCTATCGAGGGGATCACTAATAGCCCTGACGATCCTTTAATTAGGGCAGTGCATCTGGCACCATCGGGGATCAATTTGCAACCCTGGTATCTAGAGAAAACCGATAACAAAGTGCTTCTTTATGAAAAACTTTTAAAACCACCTATTTCCCTCATGTACAAACTAACAGAAGTAGATATGGGCATAGCTCTTTGTCACTATGCTCTTGCATGCAAGGAGTATAATAAACCTTTTAACTTCAAACGTTCGGACGAAAAAGGAGAAAAGAAAGGCTATAAGCTTTTTGGTGAACTTTCTTAAAGCAAATAAATCGAAGCGCAGGGTAGCTTTTGTTAGAACTTACTACCTAATTGAAGAGTGGGGTACCTCTACTCAATATTTTGTCGATTATGTTGTTCCTACCAAGGCGAAACTTACCGCTGTATCCAAAGTCACACTTCTCAAGCCGGGTGGGAACCTAATAGGGCAATTTGCTATGTTTAATAATGTCATAAAGATTCATAGCTCAGAACAAAGAACAGTACTCCCCGGTTAATCAGGAGAAATAATTAGTTTTATTGAGAGGTACGGTAGTGAGCCACTCAGTGTTTAAAAATCCTTGATAGCTCCAGCGTAAATTCGGGAAATATAATTGATTCTAAAATGTCGGTTTCCCTATAGAACTCATTAGATAAAAGTTCCCGCTCTTCAGTAAAAGCATATTGGCTTAATATGTTTTTGTCCGGGTCAACTATCCAATATTCTCTCACACCGCTACGCTGATAAAGATCAAGTTTTGTGATTAGATCCTTACCTTTTGTAGATGGTGACAACACCTCCACTAAAAGTTCAGGTATCCCTTCATATTTACCCCCTTCTGTGATATTTTCTAAATCACAGATCACTACAACATCAGGCTGAACCACGTTAGGGTTTTCGCTGAATTTTGTAGCGTAGCCAAATAACCTTACATCAAACGGGGCAGTAAGCGTTCTGCAAGGACGTCCATGGAGATGGCTATCTAATTGTTTAGCTAGTTCAAAGACAATTGTTTGATGACGAAAACTCGGGGAAGCCAGCAAATAGACTTCACCATTAATCAGCTCAAAACGCTTTTCAGAATTACCGACTATTTTCTCGTATTCCTCGTAACTAACATGTCTTCTGACATTATAGTTTCCTTTTGCTTCATTAATGATAAACTCTTGCGGATCACTTGTAGCAGTCAACTTCGCAACACTTTTACCATTTTTGGTGATTGTGATAGTTTCCTTTTGAGCAAGTGTTAGGTATTTACCAACAGCGTTTTGAAAGTCAGTCGAGCTAACTCGCATAATTAATCGCCTCCTTTATAGCTATAATTATACCCCGATAATAGCTAAATTTCAAATCCGCTGTACGAATTGACTGATTAGTTTATTGAATATATAATAAATATAAAATAGCTAATTGACTAACGGAGATGAAAGGGGCTGAATTTGTGGAAGTAACTTCAACAGAAGTGCAAAGCAATTTTGGGGCATATCTTAAGTATTCGCAATATGAAGATATACATATTACACGTAATGGTAAAATAGTCGCTGTATTACAGGGATTAGATGAATTACAATTCTCAGAGGAAGCCAAAATCTACGGTGAAAAGAAAGAGCGTTTAACTCTAGAGCAGTTTCTTGATTTTGCTGAGCGAAGTACAGAACACTACGAATTTATTGATGGTGAAGTAATCTTAATGGCCTCTCCATCCTTTCAGCATCAAAACTGTGTTCTGGAGCTTGCTACAATGTTTCGTGAATGGGCTAGTAATAAAGATTGTCGAGCAGTAGTGGCTCCCTTTGATGTGCTCTTACAAGCATCTGATACTATCAACGTAGTTCAGCCCGATGTTGTTATTATTTGCGATCAGGAGAATGTGGATTCCCAAGGTCGTTACCGGGGCGTTCCGTCTCTTGTGGTTGAGGTTTTATCTGAATCCAATCGTGGGCATGATTTAATCAAAAAGCTTGAAGTATACCGCGGTGGGGGAGTAAACGAATACTGGATCGTTAATCCGTTCCGTCAAGAAATACTAACATACACTTTTATTGATTATGAAGTCCAGGATTATCGGGTTTACGGTAAAGAGTTAAAGCTTGCTTCTACTGCTTGTTCGGGATTGGTGGTGGCAGTAGATGAGGTGTTTTTATAGTTTCATAACGTGAAATTATGAACTAAAGCGATATAAAGATGAAGATAGCAGAGGTTCAGTTAAGAAACTATCAAAGATACCTCTTTTAAAGGCGTTGAAAAACTGAAGATTTTGTAATTGAAAACCTTAAAAAAGCAGGTGATTTTATCAGTAATTTTCTTATTCGCGAGCTCAAAGAAACTGAAATTCCACTGCTACGACATTTTTTATATGAAGCTATTTATCTGCCCGATCCGGAAGTTGTTTTACCGCCCGAAATTATTAAACAACCGGAGATCAGCCTTTATATTGACAAGTGGGGTCAAAGAGATGATTTATGCTTAGTTGCCTTAGTAGATGAAAAAGTAATCGGTGCTGTTTGGACTCGGATTTTGTCCGGAAAAAGAAGAGGATACGGCAATATAGATGATAAAACTCCGGAGTTTTCCATATCTGTGTTTAAAGAATACCGCGGACAGGGAATCGGTAAAGCGTTAATGGAGAAGATGATAGCTTTACTTAAAGAAAAAGGTTATTCTCAAGCTTCCTTAAGTGTGGCTAAAGATAATTATGCATGTAAGTTGTATCTGGATCTTGGATTTAGCATACTTAAGGAAAGGGAGCAAGATTATTTGATGATTTTGAAATGGAAATAAATTCATTGGATAAAGAATTGGAAAAGGTGAAAATTTGTGGTTCCATCTCCGGGAACAATATAAATAAATACGATAAAGCCGGTCTAACAGCAAAAAAGAGATGTTATTGATAGTTTGCTGGTAGCGGACTGTCCCGTTAACCTTGAGTGCAAGGTTGTTCATGAAGTAGAGTATAACGGAAGCCATCGCTGGTTTATCGGAGAAATACAGGCAGTTCACATAAAAGATAATTATGTTTGAGATGATGCCTTAATGTTCTGGCTGGGACAATTCAGAACAGTTGGGGATATAATCGAAGGGGTGCATAATAAGGATATTATAAAATAAAAACTACTTGATATTGCTTATCATAACTTGACAATGGTTGATTTGAGATATAAGTTTATACTAAGGAGGGATGGTTATGGTAGAAGAGAAACTTCTTACTGCTAAAGATTTAGCAGAGAGCCTTGGCCTTTCGATTGAAACCATTTGGCGTTATACGAGAGAAAAACGCATTCCATATTTAGAAATGGGCCCCAGACAATACCGTTACTATCAGTCTAATGTAATGCAAGCTTTAGGGACTCGAGGCGAAGTTAGGGAGGAACAGGCTACCTATGATTCTCAAACAAAAATGAATTATAAGGATTTTGCCAAGCTCCCCGAAGAATCTAATCATACCTTGGAATTGATTGATGGAACTTTAGTTAGAGAACCAAGCCCAACTTATCAACATCAAAGGGTATCGCGAAGATTGGAACAGATTCTAATAGCTTACTTTGCTAAAATTGATAGTAGAGGTGAAGTGTTCTCAGCCCCCTTAGATGTTTACCTCGATGAGCATACTGTTGTTCAGCCTGATATCTTCTATTTACCGAGTGATCGTCCGGCAAGAAGCAATCCTGTGAACTCACTTCCTGAATTGGTAGTAGAAATTCTTTCTCCTTCTTCCTTAAGAACTGATAGAGTTCGTAAGTTAAATAGCTACCAATTTGCAGGTGTTAAACATTATTGGCTTTTTGATCCTGATAACAAAACTATTGAATGTTTAAAGTTAGATGATGGAAAATATACTCTTTTAATTAGTCTGGATTCAGGGATCCTAAATCATCCTGATTTTCCTGAAATGCGAGTAGTTCTAGAAGAACTCTTTGCAGACGTATAAATTGAACATTAGATTAAATTCTGTAGGCATTTCCTAGATTAATATTTGGGTAAATGCCTTTTTAAATAATTGCAGGATTTGGAAACTAGAGGAATGAAAACCCATTATGGAAGAAGATCAAAAACTAAGAACAAAGTACCTGTCAAAGTACCTGCGAGTCAGAAAGGGGATAGGTAATGCACAACAATACTTGGTCGACGAAAATTCAAGGGATAAAAAATCTTGAGCTTAGTAGAGAACTTAGATTTAGAGACGATCGAAAAGAACTTTTTCTAAGTTTATTAGATTTAAGACCGGGAATGACAGTACTTAATGTAGGTTGTGGACCGGGAGCAATTACTAGAAAACTAGCAACCTGGTTAGGTGAAGAAAGTACTATTATTGGGGTAGACAGAGATAGTGAATTCATTAAGTATGCTGAAGAAAAAGCTCGTGATTTGAACCTAAAAAACGTAACATATTTTGGATGTGATGCTTTCAAATTACCATTAGAAGACAACTCGGTAGATGCGTGTATATCTCATACTGTAATAGAGCATGTGCCACATAAAGAGTTTCTTTTAGAACAAAAAAGGGTATGTAGGCCAAAGGGCCGGGTCTCGGTAATGTACCAAAGGCCCGATAAATCCATCAAAACACAGCCAAGTGATTTGCCTCCCATTAGTAAACGAGAACTTGAGCTTATGGAACAACTTTTTGAACTAAGTGATAAAAAGTTAGATGAATATAACGTAGGAAAATATTGGCCTGATCCGGTAGAACTGCCTAAATTGTTTGAGAAGCTTGGTTTCACCTCGATTCAAGTCGACTCAATTGCAATGCCCATTGTTATAGATGATGCAAGACATAGCACTGAAGATAAGGTGAAAATAATTAGCTC
>DUPA01000158.1 GCA_012838515.1 Natronincola sp.
GAGGTAAAGAGGCAAAAAACTGGGCGCCATAGGGGGCAGTAATGATCCTTTCATCAATGATCACCACACTACCTAAGTCTTTTTTTGTGCGTATAAGGCGGCCAAAGCCCTGTTTAAGACGTAAGATGGCTTGGGGAACGCTATATTCCATAAAAGGGTTTCCCCCTGCATCTTCAATTGCTTTGAGACGCGCCGCAGTTACCGGACGATCGGGAACAGTGAAGGGTAATCTCGTGATGACCACTGCTTTGAGTGCGTCCCCCGGTAAATCGATACCCTCCCAAAAGCTATTCGTCCCAAATAACAAGGAACGGGGCTCGGCTTGGAAGCCTTCTATAAGGCTAGAGCGGGGACCATCACCTTGTTTAAACAGGGTATAACCCACTTCGTTTAACTTGGGGTAGATATTATCTGCTATCTCATCCATAAGTTTATAACTGGTGAAAAGGGCTAAAACTCCACCTTGCGCACTTGCTAGAGTATGCAATATAAGATATGAGGCATAATGTGTGTAACGAGGATGGTTAGGGTTTTTAGCTTGGCTGGGAATACATAGCAGTGCTTGCTTTTCGTAATCAAATGGCGAACCTAAAATAAGACCGGAGATTTCTTCGATGCCAAGCTGGCTTTGGATATAATCAAAAGATTTATTGGTACTCAGGGTTGCCGAAGTTAAAATTACCGAAGGTGTTTTTTCGAATAAAGTATCTCGCAGAATATTACCAACCTCAATTGGGGCAGCCACAAGATTTGGCTCCCCATTTTTAAATTCTGCCCAATAAGCATAGCTGGGATCTTTACCACTGAAAAGTAAATCAAGTGTACCTATAAATTGATCAGTAAAGGTAGAAAATCGATCAATTAAGCTAGAGCTTTCGCCTTCCTCAATATTGCATTCATTCAAAACGCCTTGAATATCCTTTAAATGCTTTACAAGACTCGTTTGTACAAATGCCGACCTATTGTGTTCGGTTATGGGCACGTTATAGTCAGTGATTAGGTTTTCTAGTTGTAGAAAATATTGATTTACTTCTTTAATTAACTCATCTAAAATAAGATGGAGATCTTGGATGACATATTCGGGAACATCCCCTTGTAAACTATTCTGTAGCTGGGCTCCCGTTCCATAATAAATCATGAATTCACTACGATTTATCATGTGGCTAAAGCTACCTGTGGCAACATCTTCTAGATTATGGGCTTCGTCAATTACCACTCCCGCGTAACCGGGAAGGACATTTCCATCTGAACGGGCATCTGCCAAGAGCATGGCCTGGTTAGTCACAATTAAATGGGCATCGTTTAAGCGATGTCTAAGACCCCAGTAAAAACATTTAGGAAAATAAGAACATAATTCTTCCGGACAACTTTCCTTAGTGCAATGTATTTCAGACCAAAGCTCCCATGGTATATGCAAGGGTGCTTCGTTATAATCTCCGCTTGTTGTAGTTTGCACCCAACGATTAAGCTTCTCCAAATTATCAACTAAGCCTAGATGGTTTCCCCTTCCTTGAATCAGTTGATTCCATTTACGGAGGCAAAGGTAATTACTTCTTCCTTTAAAAACCTCCACATTAAAATCAAAGGGTAAGATTTCTTTCAAAAAGGGAATGTCTTTCTGAAAAAGCTGTTCTTGTAGTGTTATGGTATGGGTAGCAACGACGGCTGTTTTGTTTTCGTCCACTGTATAGTGAATTAAAGGAAGTAAATAAGCGAGGCTTTTTCCTACGCCCGTACCCGCTTCAATCACCCCATGGGTTTCGTTAATTAGTGATTCATATATGTGATTTGCCATATCAAGCTGTTCCCCTCGGTATTCATATGATGAGAGTTTACTAGCGAGCAAACCGGTCGGTCCAAAGAGTGTTTCAGCATTAAAGCCCAAAATATTCACCGCCTTTTTTTTATTATAACATAAGCTAAAGGAAATGCCCCCGATTCGGTGAATAAAATACACTAAGACTACGGATGCAAATTTGGAAAAATAGTCCATAAAACTCAAAGCAGGTACTTGTCTCTGTAAAGGATGTTTTCGTATGAATCATACTTTGAAGGCACTTATTTTAGTTTCCATTTTTGGAGTTATCGCAGTGTTTGCCGGTCTAAAGGGTCATTATGTTGTATTTATTTGCACGATTTTAGTTTTTATTTCTGTGGTGATGACCTACTTATGGTATAGACTGGTGTTTTCGAATGTGCTTTTTGAAAGGAAACTATCCCACGAAGAAGTGGAATACGGCACATCGGTTAGTATGATTTTAAGTATCTCAAACAACAAAATGCTACCGCTCTTTGGTTTACGCATAGAATACGATGTTTCCGCTGGACTAGAGCTAGATGATCCTTCAAAACTAATAAAAATTAAAGATGGTGTATGCAATAAATTTAGAGATTATTATAATCTGAGTGGGTACGAAAAACGAACAAAAACTTTTGAATTGAAGCCCATGCAGCGGGGACGTTTTGAGCTTGCGGCGGGCACGGTTTATTATGCGGATCCATTTGGTCTATTCTTTAAGGAGCAAAAAGAGGCTTTCCCCCCGGCAAACCTAATTGTTTTTCCCGCGATCTTGCCCATGAAAGGGTTCCACTCTTTGCACACCTATCTCTTCGGAACAGCACCAGTAGATGAATGTAGCTTAGATACTACTTTGCCTTTCGATTTACAAGGTCACGGTAAAAGCCAAAACTACATAAACGAACTAGCTGGTCAACGCACTATTGATTTAATTCTGGAACAGCCCGTGGGAGCAAAGTGGTGGACTTCGCAGGTGGCAAATAATCAAGAGATTGCGATCATGATTTTAGCTTCACTAATTCATTATTATTCAAGCACCGGGTACGCCGTTAAATTACATACGAATCTAGCATCTAAGGCCCAGAAGCAATTGGACACCCCGCGCCGGGGGGTACAGAGACGAGACCAAACCAAACATTTTTTGCACACATTGGCACTTATGCAAAATTTTAGCACAAATTCTTTATCACTGGTTTTAGGGCGGGAACAAAGAAATATAGTATCAGGAAGCCCGATTATAATTGTTACCACTGCCCACGGTGAGCTCAGCGAATCTTTTACCGAGTTGGTATGTAACCTAATGGCTAGATCGAGGGTTGCGGTTATCAGGGTCTTATCTGATGTTGTTCATACGCCTTGGGCATCTGATCTCAAGGAGTGGCGGGTAAATGGAGAAAATTCTTGGCGTACTCTGACAAGGCTCGAGCTACTTTAAGTTATATACATGCTAGTATTATGGGGAAATTACAATGGGCAAAGCTACCATATAGGATTAGGGACAGGCATGCTGTAATCATGATAGCGAAGGTCTTACGTGAATTGGAAAGTTTTAATTTCTTTGACAAGCTTGTCTAACTATGCTATATTTGGCTTGACATCTCCGAATACCATTTTTGGCAGTGGGGGACCCGATCTTCAGGGGTGAATCTGAGTTTCAGAAGGGCATTGTCCTAACCCGTCAGCTAACCTCGCAGGAGTGCAACGAAAATTGCTTTTGGGGGTATGTGAATGGATGTTTTATTCAAATTAGCAATAGTTATTGTGGTTGGATGGTTAGGGGGTAAACTAGCAAAATTCCTCAAGCTGCCAAATGTTTCCGGCTACCTTGTGGCAGGGTTGTTCTTGGGCCCTTCTTTTTTTAAGCTTATTTCAAGTCAAGACATGGATTCATTTACATTAATTAGTGAAGTGGCCTTGGCCATGGTGGCTTTTAGCATTGGTAGTGAGTTTGTAATTAAGGATCTCATGAAACTCGGTAAATCCATTGTGGTCATTACTTTGGCCGAAGTTGCGGGGGCAATCCTTGTTGTCTTTGCCGTAATGTTTTTCATCTTCAGACAAGATTTTGTCTTCAGTCTGGTTATTGCTGCCATGTCAGCTGCAACTGCACCCGCGGCAACGTTGATGGTAATGAGGCAATATAGAGCAGATGGCCCCGTTACTAGGGCAATTTTACCAGTGGTTGCTTTAGATGACGTTTTTGGAATTATTGCCTTCGGACTAGCCTTATCCGTTGCACGAATGGTTGTGGGGGCAGGCGAAGTTACCTTTTGGTACATGATTAGTCAGCCTTTCATTGAAATTATTGGTAGTGCGGTTGTCGGAGTTGTTTTAGGCGTAGTGCTTAGTCTGATCAGCAAAAAGGCCAGGGATACCGACGAACTTCTCATTGTAACCTTAGCAATGATTTTTGCGGCAACCGGGCTTTCTAAGATGACAGGTTTATCTCCTTTATTAACTAACATTGTAATGGGAACAACACTAGTGAATTTGGTTCATAATCCAAACCGTGTGTTCTTTAGCTTAAACCACTTTTCTCCACCTGTATATTTGCTCTTTTTCACTTTAGCCGGTGCGAGTCTTGATCTAAAAGTTCTATTTAGTGTGGGTCTCATGGGCTTAGGTTATATTATTGCCCGTGCAGCCGGCAAAATGTTAGGTGCCAGGCTTGGGGCTAAGGCGGTCAATGCGGATCCTGCAATTCAAAAATATCTCGGTTTAGGATTATTACCTCAAGGTGGTATTTCCATAGGTTTATCTGTTTTAGTTAGACAATATTTACCTGAGTATAGCGTGGCTATAATCACGATAATTATGTTTAGTGTCTTAGTTTACGAAGTATCCGGTCCGATTTTTGCCAAAATAGCCATTGAAAAGGCGGGCGAAATAGGCGGTTTAGATCGTAAAGCAGAGGAAGTTGCTAATTAAAGGGGGTTCTAAGGATGTATGCCTTGTTTTTAGTATTAAATGATACGGATTATTTAGATGAGGTTTTGGCTAGATTTGTCGACGTTGGTGTGCGCGGTGCAACCATTTTAGATAGTCAGGGAATGGCAGGTGCTCTCGCCGGGAGTCATGGAAGTGATATTCCCTTTTTTGGTTCATTAAAGGTCTTATTCGAAGGGGCCAGACCTTACAATAAAACAATTTTTACTGTTTTAGAAAGTGAAGAGCTAGTGGAGCGTACGGTTGCCGCGGTGAAAGATGTTTTGGGGGACATAGACAGCCCCGGTGTGGGTTTTATGTTTAGTGTGCCCATAGGTAAAGTTTATAGATTGCATGAAAGTCAGTAAATTAGAATATTCCCATTCTCTAAATAATATTTTAGAGGGTGGGAATTTTGTTATTGACGCAGGACTCTTTATATATGAAATGAATAACTTTGATCAAGGAGGATTGCCATGAAGTGTTCATGCAGTCATAATCAAAATTCAACTTGTATAAGGCGGGTTCCTATTTTCCATAGCCTTACAGGGGAAGAAATGTGCGAAGTCAGTCAAATAATGCGCCAAATTAGCGTGATAAAAGGCGAGCAAATTTATGCAATGGACGATGAAGTACAAAGTCTATTTGTAGTAAATGCCGGGCGTGTTAAGATTTATCGTTTGAGTGATACAGGCAAAGAGCAGGTCCTTAGGGTTTTAGGAAGTGGAGATTTCATGGGTGAGCTATCCCTTTTTAGTGATGCTAAAATGGATCATTATGCGGAGTGTATCGAAGATGGGACCATGTGTGTAATTGACGGGGTTCTCCTTCGTGAATTAATGATTAAGTATCCCCTTATCGCCTTAAAGCTTTTGGAGGAGGTGAGTGGACGTTTGGCCAAGACTGAGCAGCTTCTGGAGGATATAAGTTTACATTCGGTGGAAAGACGCCTGGCCCAAAAGTTACTTCGCTTAAGTAAGGACAGCGATGAAGTGGTTCTAGAAATGACAAAAAGAGATTTTGCCTCTCAAATGGGAATGAGTCAAGAGACATTGAGCCGCAAATTATCGTGGTTTCAAGAACTGAATCTCATTGAACAACAGGGACAACGCCGCATTTTACTCAAAAACCGCGAGGGTCTGGAGGGAATAGTTATCGGTGAATGAAAAAGGTTGGCTCCATCGTTTTAGTAGTGGATTTCTAATTGGCTTAGGTATAGTTGTGCCCGGAATCAGCGGGGGACTAATTGCTATGATTCTAGGCGTTTACGAACCTATTATTGAAATCATGGCCAAGCCTTGGGAAAATTGGCGCACAAATTTAAAGTTGCTCATACCTATAATTCTCGGGGCCGTTGGCTGCCTTCTCTTATTTGGTAGGGCATTAGAGTATCTGTTCAAGAACTACCCCTTATTAACCTTATACTTTTTTTTCGGATTAATCATAGGGAGTCTGCCAATAGCATTTAAAACAGCGAATAGGGAGGGCTTTATTCCGAGTAATATTTTTAGTTTTGTTTTAGGTCTGGGAACATTTTTTTTGGTGGTTGGTTTTCTGAAGATTGGAGGAGTGGGTAATGTTTTCCCTGAAAACATTATTGGCACTATGCTAGAAGGCGCATTGGTAGCCGTCGGTTTGGTGATTCCGGGCTTAAGTGCATCATTTTTACTGATTGCGTTCGGTTTATACGAAAAAATACTTAGTGCTTTAGTTCATTTTCAATTTAGTATTTTGATACCTTTGAGTATGGGCTTTATACCTGCAATGCTCTTGGTATCCAAAGGCATACATTGGCTTTTTAAATACAAATACGGACATACTTCTTATGTTATCTTAGGTATATTAATAGGCTCGCTGTTCTTGGCCTTTCCGGGTTGGCCCAACGATCTTCTCAGTACCGTACTGAGCTTTTATTTATTTTACGTCGGTCTTAAATTGTCTAGCATGTTTAGTAAAAGAGTAGCTATTCTTTAGGAGGTTTTTTATATGTCGTTAAAAGCGGAGCAGTTCTTTGATTTGGCGGGTTGTCCATGCCCCAACGATCTACAAATGGTATCATATCCTTGGGATATTTTAGCCGAGATTCCAAGATTAATAAGGGAAATAGTGAACAAAAATCCCGGAAAATACAAAGAAATTGCTCCCGAAGTTTGGGTTGGTGAGGGTACGAACATAGCAGATTCGGCCACGCTCCTAGGCCCGATTTTGATTGGTGAGAATTGTAGCATTTTACCCAATGCCTATGTACGTCAAAATGTTCTTGCGGGAAACGATGTGATTATAGGTCATTGCACCGAAGTGAAGCAAGCACTATTATTTGATGAAGTACATTTACCGCATTTTAATTATGTGGGAGATTCTATCCTTGGCAAGGGGGCGCATTTAGGCGCAGGGGCGATTATTTCTAATTTCAAGTCAACTAAAAAGCCTGTTAAAGTCCACTTAGACGGGGCAGTATTAGATACGGGCTTAAGCAAGTTTGGGGCGATTATAGGTGACGGGGTAGAAGTGGGATGCAATGCAGTTATAAATCCCGGTACGCTTATCGGTTCTAAAACGATAATCTATCCTTTGAGTTTAGTGCGAGGTTCTATACCTAAGGATGCTATTTATAAAGACAGTAACAATATAGTCCCTTATAAAAACTAAAAAGATGACGCATCGCGGCTAAAGCGGTGCGTCGTATTTTTGTTATTAATGAATTATGTTGATTCTCCGTATTGTTCCCAGACAGTTGCAAAATGGTGCGCTGTACGCATGAAAGAATCTATTAAATTGGGATCAAAATGGGTTCCCCTGCCACTATTAATTATGGCAACAGCTTCTTGGTGCGAAAACGGTCTTTTATATGGCCTAGGACTTCGTAGCGAATCATAAACATCGCAAACGGCGGCTACCCTAGCACTAATGGGAATCTCTTCTCCTTTAAGACCCTGGGGGTACCCTGAGCCATCCCAGCGTTCGTGGTGACTTAAAGCGATTTCTTGAGCCGTTACTAAATATTGAATGATTTTTGGGTCAACCATATTCATATCTTGTGTAAGTGATTGCAAAACAGCATATCCCCTCTCAGGATGTTGCTGCACCAATTCCCATTCTGTATAATCAAGTGGACCGGGCTTGTTTAAGATTTGATCGGGAATGCCCACTTTACCGATATCATGCAAAGAAATTGTACTAACAATGTTCTGTTGTAAGTCTATGGGTAAACCAAGATCTTCGGCTAGAATTTCGGCATAGAAGCCCAAACGATTAAGGTGAGCGCCCGTCACATTTTTATCGTGCATTTCGGCTAAGTCAACTAAAGCAGATACGCTCGCTTGTTGAAGGGCTAAGACATCGCCCATCTGCTTTTGGTAGCGAGATACTAAACCAAAAGTTATACCCATCATTATTGCTATCCAAAACACAAATATGGCGCCAACAACTAAACCATGTGATATATGGAACACTAAAACATATGTAGA
>DUPA01000159.1 GCA_012838515.1 Natronincola sp.
GGTTCAATTCCGTGTTTCTTCAAAACCCATTCCAACGTCATTTGGGGAACGCCACCAATGCGAGCCCCCACGATTGTTTTGCCCCTTACATTATCCCAAGAAAAGTCTTCGTTGGGATCTCGCGTTAAGAAAAACGAGCCATCCCTCTCAGTTAGTTGAGCAAAACCCACTAAATGATCTTCTGCCCCTTGGCCATAAATGTAAACAGTTGCTTCAGGACCAAAAAAGCCCACATCAACTGATCCAGAAATCAGAGCGGCCGCGCCCTTATCGGCCCCCCAGGGCGCAGTAATTTACCCATCCTTTCCTTTTCCTTGCCTTTTATTAAACATTCGGTAATTTAATACCTAATTAATGTAGCTTATTCGTAAATACCCTCTACAAACATCCTACTTTATGCTATACTTAGGGAAAAACTTGGAGGGGTGTGTAATGAACAAGCAAAAGGCAACTATTAGTTTAGGGTTACTCGGACTGGGAACAGTCGGTTCCGGTACACTCGAATTAATTCGAAGAAATGGTGCTGACATAACTAGAAAAACCGGGGTAAAGATTCATACAACAGGAGCGCTTGTTCGAACTTTAGATAAACAGCGCCCCATTAGTGCAGATAATGATCTTAAATTAACCACTAACGCGGATGACATTTTAAATGATCCTAACATTGACATCATTGTCGAACTCATTGGCGGGATTAATCCTGCAAAAGAATACATTACTCGTGCTTTGCAAAACGGTAAGCACGTTGTTACTGCCAACAAAGACTTATTGGCACAACACGGCTATGAGCTTTTTAATATTGCTAAAGAAAATAACCGAAGCATTTATTATGAAGCAAGTGTTGGGGGAGGTATTCCTTTAATTCGCCCACTGAAAAACTGTCTTGCGGCAAACAAAATAGAGAACCTCATGGGCATTATTAATGGAACAACGAATTATATTTTGACCCAAATGACCAAGTACGAAAAGGAATTTGCCGTGGCACTAAAAGAAGCACAAGAAGCGGGCTTTGCCGAAGCCGATCCTTCATCAGACTTAGAAGGAAGGGATGCGGCATACAAACTTTCCATCTTGGCCTCTCTTGCTTTCAATAGTCGCGTTGATATTAATGATGTACACACTGAGAGCATCAAAGGAATCAGTGTGCGAGATATTATGTACGCAAAACAGCTCAATTTTGTCATTAAACTTTTGGCCATTGGTGAAGAAACCGAAAATGGACTGGCTTTAAGGGTTCACCCCACTTTGGTGCCTAACAACCACCCATTGGCATCGGTTCAAAATGAATTTAATGCTCTGTTTTTAACCGGTGATGCCGTGGGCGAAGTTATGTTTTATGGTAAAGGGGCCGGTTCATTCCCCACTGCCAGTGCAGTAGTGGCAGATATTATGGAAGCTGTTCGCAAAATCTCCGGACAAGTTCAAAACGGCAATATTGAAACTACTTTTGACACTAAACCAATCATCTCCATGGAAGAACAGACTTCCAGATTTTATCTCAGACTAAAAGCCAATGACCAAAGCGGTGTTTTCGGTCGCGTGGCCACTGCCCTAGGCGATGAAAACGTTAGCCTTGATATGATTTTACAAAATCAAAGATCAGATGGCAGAGCCGAAATCGTCTTAATAACCCATGATACAAAAGAGGAAAACTTCTACCGGGCTTTAGACAAAATAAAGAGCCTAGACAGTATCAGTACAATTAATAATGTTATTCGGGTGCTGGAAAGGGGTAATTAGAAGTGTGGCAAGGTTTAATCAATAACTACCGCGAATTTCTTCCGGTTAATGAGGATACACCGATTATTACTCTAAATGAAGGTAATACACTTTTTGTCAGGGCAAAAAATCTTGAAAATAAACTGAATCTCACCGTTGAATTATATTTAAAATTCGACGGCCAAAACCCCACAGGCTCCTTTAAGGATCGCGGCATGACCATGGCGGTTACTAAGGCAGTTGAATCGGGTTCAAAAGCGGTTGTTTGCGCTTCAACAGGAAACACATCGGCATCTGCCGCGGCCTATGCCGCTAAAGCGCAGATCAAATGCCTTGTTTTAATTCCCGAAAATGCCATAGCACTTGGCAAACTGGCACAGGCAATGGCCTATGGCGCCGAAATTTTAGCGGTTCAAGGTAATTTTGACCACGCATTAGAATTAGTAAAAGAAATTGCCGAAAAGTACCCCATCACATTGGTCAACTCGATTAATCCTTACCGAATTGAAGGGCAAAAAACCGCGGCTTTCGAAGTCTGTGAACAACTGGGCACAGCACCGGATTATTTAGCAATTCCCGTTGGTAATGCAGGTAATATTACCGCTTACTGGAAGGGCTTTAATGAATACTTAAAAGCCGGTAAGATCGATAAACTACCAATCATGTGCGGATTTCAGGCGGCAGGTTCTGCCCCCATTGTACTTGGTGAACCTGTTTTAGAACCGGAAACAATAGCCACTGCCATTCGCATCGGCAATCCCGCCAGTTGGAGAAGTGCCGAAGCGGCGCGTGATGAAAGCGGTGGCGTAATAGAAGCCGTTACCGATGAAGAAATCTTAGAAGCTTATGCACTTCTTGCCAGCGAAGAAGGAATCTTTGCCGAACCTGCTTCCGCCGCATCGGTGGCAGGCGTTATGAAGAAGGCCAAAGCCGGTTTCTTTAAAGAAGGTTCTAAAGTGGCTTGCGTTTTAACAGGCAATGGACTAAAAGATCCCGACACAGCCATTAAAGTTGGTAAGCAACCAAAAGTTATTCCGGCTGAATTCGATGCGGTTGTTAAAGCCATAGGTGAGTAGGAGGACAAATAATGAACGTCAAAGTAAAAGTCCCGGCTACCACCGCTAACTTAGGTCCCGGATTCGACACTTTAGGGCTGGCATTGAATATCTTTAATTATTTAGAGGTCAGTACAGACGCTGACGAATTTAGTATAGAAATTACAGGAGAAGGCGCCGAATTTTTGGCGCCTAATCAAAATAATCTCGTGTACAAGGCCATTCAAAGATTGTTTGAAGAAGTGGGGCAAGAATTGCCCCCTTTAAAGATCAAGCAATACAACGAAATCCCCCTTGCCTCCGGTCTCGGTAGTAGTGCAGCCACAATTGTATCGGGGCTGGTTGCCGCCAATTATTTGGTTCATAATCCTTTAGATGATGATCAATTACTGGCACTGGCAACTGAGATGGAAGGTCACCCCGATAATGCTGCACCGGCCCTTTTTGGCGGATTAATCATTTCCGGTATAGAACAAGATAAAATAATATACAGCAAAATAAAGCCTGAAAATCCCCCGCAAATTATTGTGGTTGTGCCCGAGTTTTCTGTCAGCACTCAACAGGCCAGATCAGTTTTACCCAATGAAATTTGTTACGATGATGCCGTGTATAACCTTAGCCGGCTTGCTTTTTTGATTAATTGCTTTGTAACAGGAGAATATGATAATTTTTCGTATGCTTGCCAAGATCGATTGCACCAAAATTATCGTAAGTCCCTTGTTCCCGGCTTTGATGATGTTATTAATGCCAGTTATCTACATGGAGGGCTGGGGGCGGCACTTAGTGGAGCAGGTCCCACCGTTGTGGGCTTCGCGTATGAAAATGTGGAACTAATTGCACGAAAAATGCAAGATGCGTTCTTGAAAAACAATTTTGAGAGTAAAGTATTTATTACTGCAATAAATAATAAAGGTATTTGTCGGATTTAATCCGGCAAATACCTTTTAAAATTTAAACACTTGTTTTATAAAGACTAATTATTTTTCTTAAACTCTAGCATGAAGTCTCTTAACGCCTCGCAAGCTTCTACAGGAACAGCATTGTAAATAGATGCGCGGCATCCACCGATTGATCTGTGACCGGCAATACCCACAAAACCGGCGGCTAAAGCTTCTTTAATGAATTTCTTTTCCAGTTCTTCCGAAGCTAAGTTAAAAGTAACATTCATCAAAGAGCGGGCATCCTTTTCCGCGTGACCCACGTAATAGCCATCACTTTCATCAATGGCATCGTAGATAAGCTTGGCCTTTGATTCGTTAATCTTATTGACAGCCTCTACCCCACCTAACCTATCAACCCACTCTAAAACTAAGCTTAAGAGATAAATGCCGAATGTTGGCGGCGTATTATATAAAGAGTTAGACTTTACATGGGTTGTATATTTCAACATTGTAGGTAAGTTGTCATCAGCGCTATCTAAAAGATCCTTACGGATAATAACCACAGTAACTCCGGAAGGTCCAAGATTCTTTTGGGCTCCAGCATAGATTATACCAAATTTGCTCACATCAAGTGGACGTGACAAAATGTCACTGGACATATCCACAACTAAAGGTACATCCTTTGTATCGGGGAATTCTCTCCACTGGGTACCGTAAATTGTATTATTAGATGTTAAGTGAACATAAGCGTCACTAGGATCAATCTCAAGTTCGGTGGGAATGTATTTGTATGCTGCATCTTTGCTACTTCCGCCGATTTTAGCTTCGCCTAACTTTTCGATCTCATACAAAGCTTTTTCAGACCAAACACCGGTAAGAATGACATTGGCAACTTTACCGGGTGCCAATAAGTTCATTGGTACCATTGCAAATTGTAGACTGGCTCCACCTTGCAAAAATAAAATTTCATAATTATCAGGTATGTTTAAAAGCTTGGTTAATAATTCTTTAGCCTTATTATGAACCGCATCATAGTCTTTGCTACGATGACTGAGTTCCATAACGGACATGCCTGTACCCTGAAAATCTAACAACTCAGCCTGGGCTTCTTGCAACACTTCTAAAGGAAGAGCCGCGGGACCCGCATTAAAATTAAACGCTCTTTTCATCAATAATGCCTCCTTGTAATTATCGGACAACCAATACTTATTTTACCACAAGTCCTAAGCATATTGAAGAATAATGATAAAATTTTGCAAAAAGCTAATGTCTATCACATTCTCAACCATTCTCATAAGTTACCACTTATGTTATAATAAAGCAGTGTACTTAAGTTAACGCAGGAGAGGAGAATTTTAATGTTTCGTGTTTTAGTTTCGGACAAGATTGCCCAAGAAGGATTGGCACCACTATTAGAAAGTGACCAAATCGTCTGTGTGCAAAAAAATGTCAATGAGGTTGATGATCTAGATAGTTATAACGCTATTTTGGTGCGCAGTGCCACTAAGGTGACTGCCGAAGTCATGGAGAAGATGCCTAATCTTAAGATTATTGCCCGTGCCGGTGTAGGTGTGGACAACGTGGATTTGGTGGCCGCTAAAGAACGTGGAATTGTCGTAGTAAATGCTCCCACCGGAAATACCATATCAACAGCTGAGCACACTTTTGCCCTAATGCTTGCCTTGGCTCGCAAAGTATGCGCGGCAAATGCATCCATTAGAAAAGAAGAGTGGAATAGAGCAGCTTTCGGTGGAATTGAACTTGCAGGCAAAACCCTTGGCATTATCGGCTTTGGCCGCATCGGTTCTGAAGTTGCTAAAAGGGCTCAAGCATTTGACATGAATATTATTGCCTACAGTCCTTCCATGACCAAAGAAAGAGCAGATAATTTAGGAATAACTGCCGGCACGATTAATGAAATCTTAGCACAATCTGACATTATTACCTTCCATTGCGCAATCACCCCCGAAACAAAAGGCTTGCTAAACATGGATAGCTTTAAAAAGACTAAACCGGGTGTAATGATCATAAACGCAGCTCGTGGCGGTATTGTTGATGAAGAAGCCTTAAAACACTACTTAGCCAACGGACATGTTGCAGGTGCTGCCATCGACGTTTACCCACAAGAACCTCCTGCAGACTATGATCTTGTAAAAATGGACAATGTTGTTGCAACCCCTCATATTGCCGCTTCCACAGCTGAAGCCCAATTGAAGGTAGCTGTCATTGTTGCTGAGGATGTATTAAATGTGGCAACTGGAAAACCTGTGCAAAATCCGGTAACTGTTTAATAATTGCACGAACAACGATTTTATAGGAGGAATAATTATGGCTGATATCAAACCTTTCCGCGCCGTCAGACCGCGTAACGATCTGGCTGAGCAAATAGCTGCCCTACCTTATGATGTGATGGATTCTGCAGAGGCAAAAGAAATGGTAAAAGGAAACCAATACTCCTTTCTGCATATTGACAGAGCCGAGATCAACTTTTCTGAAACGGTTGATCCCCATGATATCAAAGTTTACGAAAAGGCGAGGGAAGTTCTGGACAATATGGTGGAACAAGGCTACTTTATTCAAGATGCCGGTGAGTCACTGTATATCTACCGCCAAATCATGGATGGAAGAGTTCAGACCGGATTGGTTTGTGGTTCTTCCATCGATGATTACGCCAACGATGTAATTAAGAAACACGAGTTTACCAGGCTAGATAAAGAGCAAGATCGAATTGATCACATTAAGGCACTCAACGCCCAAACCGGACCCATCTTTTTAACTTACATGGACAAGCCTGAAGTTCGGGAGATTATAAACAACTGGACAGAAGAACATCACCCGGTATACCAATTTACTGCAAATGATGTGGAACAAATCTGCTGGGTTGTGAATTGCTCCGATACAATTAGCAAACTGGTTAATCTTTTTGAAGGCATTGATCATCTTTACATTGCAGATGGTCACCACCGTTCCTCTGCCGCTGTACAAGTCGGTATGGAAATGAGAAAGGACGGGAAAGAAGGTAATTTCAATCACTTCTTGTCAGTCCTCTTCCCCTCTTCTGATCTGAAGATTTGGCCTTACAATAGGGTTGTTAAGGACCTAAACGGATATACCACAGAAGAGTTCTTAGAAAAAGTACAAGAAAAATTTGCTGTGGCACCTGCCCCATCCAGCCCTTACGAGCCTGAAAGCAAATATAGTTTTGGTATGTATCTGGATAATAAGTGGTATAAACTCACCGCTAAGCCTGAAATTATCAAAGCAGATGATCCCGTAAAAAGTTTAGATGTGGCAATTCTCCAAGACCATTTACTTGATCCACTATTAAACATCAAGGATCCCCGTACTGATGAAAGAATCGATTTCATCGGAGGTATTCGAGGGGTTAAAGAACTGGAGCGCAGAGTTGGTCTTGACATGAAAATTGCGTTCTCCATGTACCCCACTTCCATTGATGAAGTGATTGATATTGCAGATATCAACCAAGTAATGCCGCCTAAATCAACATGGTTTGAACCTAAGCTATTAAGCGGCTTATTCATCAATAAGTTAACCTAAGAATTGATAAACAAAAGACCCCCTAAAGAAGCGTTCACTTAGGGATTGAAGAAAACTTAAATGAACAGCTTCAAGCGTGGCAAAAAAGACCAGTCATGTTCAAGCGTAATTGCTTGTAGTGACTGGTCTCTTTATAAAGATATTATTTTTTGAATTAGCGATAGATATTAATCTACACCAACCCTAAATACTTCTCAAAGAATAACATTAGTTTTTCGATAATTCCTTGTTTTTTCGCGGCTCTGCCTCCGCCAAAGCGGGATACAGGTGGCATGATTTTATCAATGGCTGTAC
>DUPA01000160.1 GCA_012838515.1 Natronincola sp.
AATGGCTTGCTTAGCATAATTAGAACAGGTAGGATAAAATCGGCAACTCCTCGGTAACATAGGTGAAATAAATTTTTGATACCCTTCAATAAGCAACAAAAAAAATCTAAGCATCATCTTTACCCCGAATAATTCCGGTCAAAAGTCCTGATCCCTGCAATGAACGGTAAACATCTCTATGCAATTCTTGAAAACTCGCATTCGCGCAGGAACGTTTAGCACCAATAATAAAGTCAAATCCGCAATCAATATCAGGACTCAACTCCCGTACAATCGCCCTCAATCTCCTTTTGATTGTATTTCTGACCACTGCATTTCCAAGTTTTTTACTCACAGCAAAACCTACCCGACTAACCTTGTGATTCGTGGGTAGGATAGAGACAACAATAAAACGACCGAAATGGGGTTTTCCTTCATTATAAACATGACTGAATTCTTGAGGGCGCTTTAAACGTTCCACAACAAACCCTCCGAGCGTTTTTGTATTTTCACTAAGCTGTCAGAGTTTTGCGTCCTTTCTTTCGACGACGGGCTAAAATATTCTTTCCTCCTACACTTTTCATTCTAGCTCTAAAACCATGTAGGCGCTTTCTTTTACGATTTTTTGGTTGATAGGTTCTTTTCACACAAAACCCTCCTTCCGTATCTAAGAAAACTAATCCACAGCGATTATATCGTACTTTTTGAAACAATGTCAATAGAAAAGGCTAAATCAAATTTATACACAATTTCACATCTTAACCCCGAAAATTCTGTGGATAACTCATCTAAACAAATGTTCTTAAGGCAAAAATCCCCGAATTCAAGCCTTATTTTATCCACAGCCTGGGGATAATATGGGGATAACAATATTAATTTCACTTGTTGATAACTTTTTTCATCCCGATTATAGCTGGCAAATTAAATTTTCTATACAATTATGTCTCTTTACCTAAAATCGTACCACAATTAATGTGGACAATTTTGGGGAAAAATATTTTTTTTTATTGATTAACGCTGGTATCTACGGTTATTAACATAAATGTGGATAAGTTGTTGAATTTGTGGATAAGTTCCTGTATGATTGTTCGGTGTGGCTTTTTAGATACCCCAAATCTGTGTATAACTTGAATACCATTGCGTCCACAAGTTTTCCCCAAAGAAGGAAAGCTGTGGATAAGTACAGAAGATAGAGGACGAACTAATAAGTCTGGGAGGTTATTTAATGGAGCAACTAAACCAGTTAAATTTGGTCTGGGATGAAGTACTATCAATAATGTCCAGTGAAGTGGCCCAGACATCCTTTGAAGCTTGGCTCAAAAACAGCCGACCTGTTCAACTAGAAGGAAATGTCTTATATGTGGAATTCCCAAATGAGTTTACTAAGGACTGGGTTGAAGCCCGTTACGTTAACCCTCTTCACAAAACCCTTAGACAAGTGGTCAACCGAAATTGGGATATCAAATTTATAATTCCTCAAGGTGTAAAATCCCTTAATTCAACGGCAATAAAAGAAGTACAAGAATACCTCATTATAGAAAGGCAACCTCCGAAAGAAACCGTATTACCTAACGGAGAAACTGAGAGTTCCTCCATACTAAATCAGCGTTATACTTTTGATTCATTTGTGGTGGGTGCCTCAAATCGGTTTGCGCATGCCGCTTCTTTAGCTGTAGCCGAAAGTCCATCTAGGGCATATAATCCGTTATTTCTTTACGGAGGAGTCGGATTAGGTAAAACACATCTGATGCATGCAATCGGTCACTATGCAATTAATGAAAATCCCGATACAACGGTAGTGTATGTAACTTCCGAAACTTTTACCAATGATTTGATTACAGCCATTGGTAAAAAATCCATGGTGGAGTTTGGAAATAAATACAGAAATGTTGACATCCTTCTCGTGGACGACATTCAATTTGTAGCCGGAAAAGAATCTACACAAGAGGAATTTTTCCATACTTTCAACGCGCTGTATGAAGCGAATAAACAAATAATAATATCATCTGATCGTCCTCCAAAAGACATACCAACATTGGAAGAACGTTTAAGAAGTAGGTTTGAATGGGGACTTACCACAGATATTCAGCCGCCTGATTTTGAAACTCGAATTGCTATTTTAAAAAAGAAGGCAACCCTAGATAATTTGACAATAGATCAAGAGGTATTAAGCTATATTGCCACCCATATACAGTCAAATATTCGCGAACTAGAAGGGGCATTAGTAAGAATAACCGCATTTGCTAATTTGCACAATTCCCCTTTAAACTTAGAAACTGTGGCCGAGGCGTTAAAAGACATAATTAAAACACCTACCAATAAACCAATTACCATTGAAAGCATTCAAAAAACGGTTGCGGATCATTTTGGTATCAAAACAACTGATATGAAATCAAAAAGGCGTACCAGAAACATTACTTTCCCTAGACAAATCGCCATGTATTTAGCGCGCGAACTAACTGATAGTTCCCTTCCTGACATTGGTCAGAACTTTGGAGGAAGAGATCATACTACCGTGATACATGCCGTAGAAAAAATAGAAACTGAACTTAAACTAGATCCATCATTGCAAAGCACAGTAAAAGAACTAATCAAGCTTATCCAGAGATCCTAATGTATGTTTGTGGATAAGTTTGGGATAATCACTTAAGCAACTTTTGGCAATGTTTATATTGTGAATTGTTTTGAACAACCATAAACAGGTTGTGATTCCATAAAACTCAATGCCAATCGTCCTTATAATTGTTTCCCACATATACACAAGCCCTACTACTACTACTACTAAAAAAGATCTATATTAAGTGTTTTTAACATAAAATAAAAATGTTCCACAGGAGGTTTCGTTTATGCATTTTGAAATCAAAGGTTCTTCTTTAATCTCTAATGTTACTACAGTAGAAAGAGCCATTGCCACTATTGATCAAAATCCGTCTCTCACAGGTATATTAATATCAGCTAACAATAACCAACTCACCCTAACAGCAAATAACTTACAAATCGCTATTCAAACAAAAACCGAATGTACTATTTTCGAACCTGGTGAACACATAGTAGATGGACGCTTATTTAGTCAACTGGTTAGAAAGTTACCTAACGATAATGTGATAATTCAATATACTAATAATCAAGTACTTATTAGTGCAGCTACAATGGAATTTTCTTTAAATACAATTACTACAGAAGAGTTTCCTGAATATCCAGATTGCACAGAACAAATTTTTACTTTAACTGATTATGAATTAAATCGCCTAATAAAATTCAGTAGCTTTGCTTCTTCCAATGATGATCATCAACCTATTTTCTCAGGCGTCTTAATGGAAATAGAAAATAACGATTTGCAATTCGTTGCAACTGACTCTAATCGATTAGCTTATGTAAAGGCAGAAACCGGTGAAACCTTTGTCCAAGAGGGACAGTTTATTATTCCGAAAGCAAATGCACAAGAACTTTTACAATGTTTACCACTTACGGAAACAAAAATTGATGTTTTATATGGGCATAATCAATTAGCATTTAGGTTTGATAACACTATTTTTACCACAAGACTAATCGATGGAAAATTTCCTAACTATAAAAATGTTATATTCACTGAACAAAAAACCTCACTTGTGATAAAGCGCCAGCAATTTATTCAAGCTCTAGAAAGGGCATCACTATTTGGAAGAGTTGAAAAAGTGCCGGTTATTATTCGGGTCACTGATGGCGTCTTAGAGATTGAAACAACTTCAAAACTTGGGCAATCTCAAGAACAATACAATGTTGAACAAAATGGTCCCAATGAAAAAGCGGCCTTCTCACCTAAATTTATCTTAGATATGCTAAAGACAATGGAAGACGATCAGGTGGAGTTCCGTTATGAAGGTGCTAGGCAAGCACTGATTAAGTCTACTGAAAGTAATAAACGGCTTTATATAATCATGCCGATCAGAATATAATAAAAGAAGAGGATGCCAATGAAAGAAATAAAAATAAAGACAGAACAGATTCAACTTGATCAATTGCTTAAATGGGCAAACATCGTAAATAGCGGTGGAGAAGCTAAAATGTTGATTCAAAGTGAACAAGTTTTTGTTAATGGTATATTAGAAACAAGGCGTTCAACTAAAGTAAAACCCGGAGATCAAATAGGTCTGACTTCAGGCATAAAATTTATTATTGGCAGAGAAGCTTAAGTGTATATAAAAACACTTTCTCTTCAAAACTTCAGAAACTACAAAAGCTTGACTGTTCACTTAAACCCGGGCTTAAATATTTTCGTTGGCAACAATGCCCAGGGCAAAACCAATCTTTTGGAGGCAATTTATATTCTTTCTCTGAGTAAGTCTTACCGTACAGGGAGAGAAGTTGAATTAATTAACCATGACGAGAATCAAGCAGCTATTCAGGCTAGGATCAAGAAAATGGCTAATCTTGATTTATCGATCATTGTGGGAAAAGATGCTCCCAAAAAGTTGTTAGTCAACAATAAGGGGACAACGTCTAATCAGTTCATGGGGCACTTAAACTCCGTATTATTTACTCCGGATAGTCTTCAATTGGTAAAAGGCTCTCCCGGTGAACGGAGAAGATTTTTAGATATTCAAATTTGCCAAATAGATCCGGTTTATCGAACAACCCTTTTGAAATATCAAAGGGTTGTTAGGCAGCGTAATAGTTTATTAAAAAATGCCATTGAGCAGCGTTCTCTTTTAAATCAGTTACCTTCATGGGATGAACAGTTATTGTCGTTGGGAGCAAAAATAATGTTTAGGCGGCAAGATATAGTAGAGACCCTACAGTATCACAGTAAAGTAAGTCATGGTAAAATAAGTAATGAGGTTGAAGAATTAACTGTTATCTACGAGCCATTTTTTGCGAAAGCGCAAAAAGGAAAAAAATATACTTTAAAAGAAATTGAAAACAGATTTCGCCAGCTTCTTCAGGAAAAACGACAAGAAGAAATCCGTCGCGCACATACGCTTTTAGGTCCGCAAAGAGATGATTTAGTTTTTACCATAAATGATTTGGATTTAAGGACATATGGTAGCCAAGGACAGCAGAGAACCGCGGTTTTGTCTTATATTCTTGCTGAATTGGAATTAATGCATCAGGAAACAAATGAATATCCGATAGTTCTTCTAGATGATGTTATGTCTGAATTAGATAAAACTCGTAGAAATGATTTAGTATCAATATTAAACGATAAAGCACAAACCATAGTAACTACCACCGATTTATCTAACTTTACTCAGGAAATAATTGAAAAAGCATCCGTATTTAACATAAGTGGTGGGAAAATAATTCAATGAAAGGAAGTAATTATGTTTCTACACATAGGTAAAGATGTGGTAGTGCCATTAAAAGAAGTTGTAAGTATAATAGATTTGGGCAATAATTATTCGCAACTAAATGCGGAATTCATAAAAACTGCAGAAGAAGAAGGTTTTGTGATACAATTAACTGACGATCCAATTTCGTGTATTATTTGTTCCGGCAAAGTTTATCTTTCTTCGATTTCGGTACAAACTTTAAATAAACGAACTAAAATAGGATATTTAACTGACTTAGAATTTGAACTTAAGGAGAGTTGATAGATCTTGGAAAAGCAACGAGAGATCAATGCGAATTATACTGCCGATCATATTCAGGTCTTAGAAGGTCTCGAAGCGGTACGGAGACGTCCGGGAATGTATATTGGAAGTACGGACATAAGTGGCTTACATCATCTTTTTGTTGAAGTAGTTGATAATTCAATTGATGAAGCCATGGCAGGTTATTGCGATCAAATAGAAGTTGTGATTTATGAAGACGGATCTTTATCTGTGGCAGATAACGGAAGCGGAATTCCCGTTGAGATCCACTCAAAAACTAAGATTTCC
The DNA here is from genome assembly GCA_012838515.1 of Natronincola sp. Classification (GTDB taxonomy): domain Bacteria; phylum Bacillota; class Limnochordia; order Darwinibacteriales; family Darwinibacteriaceae; genus DUPA01. The sequence continues at coordinate 5,838 of DUPA01000160.1, forward strand.
ACCTTAGAAACGGTTTTAACAATACTACACGCCGGTGGAAAATTTGGACAAGAAGGGGCACATTACAAGGTATCAGGCGGGCTACACGGTGTTGGTGTGGCGGTGGTTAATGCTCTTTCCCATTGGTTAGAAGCCCAAGTTTGGTATAACGGCCGTCATTACAAACAAAGGTATGAGCGGGGTATTGCCCAAGAAGAGTTGCAAAATTTGGGACCCACAAAGAAAAACGGTACTCTAATCCGTTTTATGCCTGATCATGAAATATTCGATACAGTTGAATTTAAGGCCGATTCAATCGTTTATCGCTTGAGAGAATTGGCATTTTTAAATAAAGGTATTACAATTACTTTTACGGATCAACGTACAAATCGTCACCATAAGTTTTTATATAAAGGTGGAATAACATCTTACGTAGATTATTTGAATCGCAATAAAACGCCTGTGATGAAGAATCCTATTTATTTTTCCACCGAAAAAGAAGATATAGAGGTGGAAGTGGCAATTCAATACAATGATAGTTATGCCGAAACGATGCTTAGTTTTGCTAATAATATTAATACCCATGAGGGTGGTACACATCTTATAGGATTTAGAAGTGCCTTGACAAGAACAATTAATGATTATGGACGCCGAAAAAATATTTTAAAAGAAAATGAAGATAACCTAACGGGAGACGATGTCCGCGAGGGATGTACAGCCATTGTAAGCGTGCGGATTCCGGATCCTCAATTTGAAGGGCAAACTAAAACTAAGTTGGGTAATAGTGAAGTGCGCGGTTTGGTTGAGTCCATTGTGGGTGAAGAATTAGCCGCATTCATGGAAGAAAACCCTTCAGATGCAAGGCGAATTATGGACAAGGGATTACAAGCCGCAAGGGCTAGACAAGCTGCAAGAAAAGCAAGGGAATTAACACGACGCAAAAGTGCCTTAGAAATATCTTCTTTGCCGGGTAAACTAGCAGATTGTAGCTTAACTGATCCCGAATTATGCGAAATATTTATTGTGGAAGGCGACTC
>DUPA01000161.1 GCA_012838515.1 Natronincola sp.
GCAGGATGCCTCACCTTTAGGCACTTTTCACCAAGGACTGAGGCAGATTTTTCGCCGATGGCTATTATTTTAGCTCCGAGAGAGCATAACTTCATTAGTAGATCTAAATATTCCTTACCCTCGGAAAGCTCAGACACTCGCGGTGTGCGATTAGATAGCATACCTTGCTCCTTTTTAAAAGGATGGAAAGGAAAGATGTTCCAAAGCATGGTATCCATAGGGGATAGTGAAAGTTGCTGAACTAGATCCCACACAATTGTGGCTGTGGGTTCGGCATAACCGAGGCGTTTAACGGCCTTAGATGATGCCCCATTACCACTACTTGTACGAGCTGGGGAAAATTTACCCATGATATTCCGTACGTTAATTCCTTCTTGATTACCCAACAAAATGCGTTCTGATACTAAAGGTACCCCGGAAAATTTAGCACCTTGATAACCAACAGCTTCGGCCACTAAAAGATATTTTGCCCTACCCACCCGTCGCTTAAGATATTCGGTTAAGTGTGCTGTCCTGATTGTAGGTGCATCAGGTGTACAATCATATAATGGATCGTAATCTTTCCAAGGATTAAATGTATCTTCGGTAGAATTGTAGTTTTTTATTTGCTGTACAAAATATGTCGTTTTTTGTTTTAAGCATTCCACTTTCATTCACCTTTCGTGTAGTTCATCTCTTGCATTAATATTTGACTATGTAGCCCTCCATCCCTGCATCACCTACTTATAGAAGATATAACCACAAACTGAGGTCTTATCCCTTGTATGAAAAAGGGCCACCCCATAGTAAGATGGAGTGGCCAAATCATATTATTTAATCTTCACTTCTTAGCATGTCAGCTACTAAGTCATAAATCATCCTTAAATCTGCCATGGTATTATCAAGAATACCGGATCGGGCAATGCTGATAACAAACATTAAGGTCACAGGTCCCAAAAGTGCCCCCCACAAACCGGAAAATTGTAAACCCACGTATGAACTGAAAAGGACCAATAACGGTGGCAGTCCCGTCTGGGTACCCATAACCTTAGGTTCTAGTAGCTTTCTAATAATGAAAAAGATCATACCTAAAAGTGCTAAAAATATCCCTTTGTGCGGATCCCCAACAACGTATTCGACTATCCCCCAAGGTAACACTATGGCGATTATTCCGATGACGGGCAAGATATCAATTATCCCCAAAAATAATGCAATTAGTAAAGCGTAAGGTTGTCCATAAATTGTTAGAGCAATAAGCATGAAAAAGAATGCGAATAAAGAAAGAATCAATTGCGCCTTAAAGTAGCTGCCAAGGGCATTTACCACCGATCTCTTCATTAATACAAAGGTGTCTAGCATCCGCATGTCAATACGGTTTCTGATTGCTTCACCAATACTATAATAATCAAAACCTAGGAAAAACAAAGCTAGGAAGAATGTAATAAGATTGATAAGCAATGTACCGGTGCTGGTAATTCTTGATGTGGTGGTTGATACAGTAAAGCTAACTATGTTTTTACTAATGTTTTGTACAAAAACCAACACACTGTCTTTGACATCTTGCAAAATATCTATGAGCGATTGCGGCATTACACTTATGTTAGGCGTTAATTTGTCTAAAAACTCATCGTAAGTGCGTACTATACTTGACCAGTTCCTTAATATGTTGTTGGCCAAAGAAATGGCTTCTTTTATGACATTATAAGTAACAAAATAAATAAGCAATAGAACCAAAAACAACACTAAAATATTTAGAACAAGGGCCGTTATCTTTCTGGGTATCTTAATGTTTTTATTAATTCGATTACCCAATCTATTAATCCGTTCAGCTAGGGGATTGATGATCGCTGCCCCCACCAGTGCAAATACAAATGGTAATAGTAATTTAATTAACTTAGGGAGTCCAAAAAATACAAATGCAGCTATAATAACGGCTATGAAAAACCTTATCGTCAATCTTTTATACAACTGCACCCTAGAAGTTCGATTTAAACCATTCATCTATGACCCCCCCAATCGCTTACGACCATTATACCATGTATGCTAGAGATTTTACATTTTTTATTCCTTTACAAGTTGCGTACGGTAGCCGCGCATTGTAATAAGATCCTCATCTTTTAACTCGCCTAGCAAAAATGGTGAGCTAGGTCTGTGGGTGCTAATCCTAGCGGTTGTAA
>DUPA01000162.1 GCA_012838515.1 Natronincola sp.
AAAATCGGCTCGTTTTACACAGACTCTTCGGAAGCACAATTATTTCAAAAAAGACCGGACATTATCTCGGATCAAAAACCTTTTTATCACGGGATTTATTAGAAAAAGGCGACATCGCAATTAGCTCCTTGCTGTCTACGCTTGTCAGATGCCGTTACCGGCATCATCCCAAGACTCGCTATTATCTGGTTGGCTAAACCTTGGATAAACCGGAGTTCCACCGGCTTGACTACACACCCTTAGCTGGGCGCACAACTGGAAGTTATCGAGGCGAGACCTCTTTTAATTGAATAATATTATTTTTCCAAAAAGATGTTATATAAGTCCTCCAATTCTGGTCTGCACGACATAAATATCTTTCCAAGTTTCGGATCAAAATGTTGTCCCAAAGACTCCTCAATGATTTTAAATGCTTCATCATAGGTGAAAGCCTCTTTATAACAGCGCTTGGTTACGAGAGCATCAAACACATCCGCTAGTGCCATAATTCGAGCCTCAATCGGAATCTCTTCCCCTTTAAGACCACCAGGATATCCATATCCATTCCATTTTTCATGATGGTAATGGGCAACATTTTCTGCGATTTTCACAAAATCATCGTCCTCCACACCCCGAAGAATGTTCGCAACAGTTTTGGCACCCTGTGCAGCATGAGTCTTCATGATAGCAAATTCTTCATCCGTATATTTCCCTGGTTTGCGAAGAATCTTATCGTCGATTGCAATCTTTCCCAAATCATGCATAGGAGCTGCCTTTACAACACATTTCAGAAATGCCTCATCAAAGCCAAACTCACCACAATATTGTTCTAGCTTCTCTAAAAAAGTCTTCACAACTGCACTGGTTCGCTTAATATGTCCACCAGTATAGGTGTCACGGCTTTCCACCATGTCCGCCATACCAAGCACCATCATGTCTTTAATGTGGACAATATGCTCTGTCTGACGCTCAACCTCACGCTCAAGACTCACACTGTACTGCATCTCCATTGTTCGGTCAATAAACTCAATCAGATAGCCTACGCAAGGCTTCTTTCCATAACCGATCATACGAAGCTCCATCTCATAATAGCGCCCCTGAACCGTAATGGTTTTCTTTCCGCTTCCCTCTTTATAACACTGATACAAAAACTGAATAACTTCGTTGTAAAATGCATTATCCTCTTCAGGCACTTCACAATCCACTTTCAAATGATTAATCTCAGGATATAACTTCTTCAAATAATCATTCGCACTGATATATCTGCATTTGTCATCAAACACCACATATCCGTACTCATTCATCTTCTCCACTGCACTAATAATGTTGGTAGACATATCGTAAATGTTAACCCGCTCAAAATAATTGATAAGAAGTGCAATTCCAAACAAATATCCCACAGACAGAAAGCTGATGTTAGAGCCAATAATCCGTTCAAAAATATACATAAAAATAATTGCAAAACAACATACACACAATGTAAGCACTAGTCGGAAAGAAAACTGTGTTCTTTTCTTAATTGCATATACCAGATATATCACCATAACAACTGCATATAAAAGCAACATAATCGGGTACAATATATGAAGTGGTCCATAAGATTTTATCAGGTAACTATATCCATTCGTGTGTCCCAGCTCCACAGTTTTATAGTAGATATCCGTTTTCCCAATGGTAAAAACAAGACCCATAATAAGCGTAGCATATCCAATCAAAAATGCCTTGATTGGCTTCGGGATTTCATTTCCACACAAACGTGCAAGAACAAACACAGTAAGAAGCGGTGCAAAGCATCCCCCTACGTAAAGAAATTTATTTGCCCACAAGGCAACATCCAAGTTTTCAGACACCGACAACATATATCTTCCAAAGCAGTTCACTCCCACCATGATGCTAAACATAATAAACAATGAATCTACCTTTTTGCTTCGAAAAAGAAAACTTCCAAGCATGATTAGTGCAAGTATGCATACAACAAAGTAAAACCCAAGTACCATAGCTTACATTCTCCTTTGTTTACAAAGTATCACAGTTTTTTCTAATTTTTTTATTATACCATCACTAGCGTTGCACGAATTTCTTTTCAACATGTCAATTCTCAACAATGATAGCAATCAGAAGATATAGAAAGCATTCTTGGGAATTTGGGTTTTAATCCCCGCAAATGGTCATAAGTAGTCTGTTTTGTTTGAATATAAAGAAAAACTCCTTTATAATAGAGATATGGGCAGTCCTCGCCAAATCTCTAAAATAAAGGAGATCAAACATGCAAGGCAAGGATACCACGAAATCCACATTGAATCAATTGTTTGAAGAACTTTCGGATCAAAAACTTTTAAAACAGCTCTGCAAAGAGCTGGGAGTCGACAAATATGTCAAAAAGCTAAAGCTTGATAAACTACTAGCACTGATTGCCTTGGCACAGCTAAGGCAATACAAGGGTCTACGGGAAATTAGTTCGTGTCTCAACGATGAAGAAATCAGCAAGGCCTTGAACCTTGACTCTATTCATGCTTCAACAATATCTAGGCGATTGGCGAGTGTCCCAACAAAAATGCTGGAAACATTCTTTCTACGCCTGAAAAATGAGTGTATAGCAAATATTGGATTAAATGCTACAGAAGGACTTCTAGGAAGGCTTCATCTTATTGATTCCAGTACGATCAGTCTATGCGTAACCAAATACCGCTGGGCGGAGTTTAGAAGAACCAAGGGCGGAATCAAGGTACATCTGCGAATTAGAGTCCATGATGGCGGAGTTATCCCGGATAAAATGGTCATGACTCCGGCTAAACCGGCCGACAGAACGCAGATGGATGCTTTGGTGGTTGAAGAACCAGATGCCATAAATGTATTTGACCGGGGATACCTTGATTACAAGCAATTTGACCAATACTGCGATAACCAAATTCTATTTGTCACTAGGCTAAAAGAAAATGCGATTATCGAAGTGATGACTGAACTCAATGTCAATCCGGAGAGTGCGATAAAAAAAGACGCTATCGTCTTTCTTGGCAAGAACAATCAACGGATGAAACATCCACTTCGCCTAATTGAGACAGAAGATACAGAAGGAAACCCCATTAGGATTCTCACCAATGTAACCGACCTCACAGCAGTAGAACTCGCTGATGTCTATCGTCACCGCTGGAAGATCGAGCTGTTTTTCAAATGGATCAAACAACATTTGAAGGTCAAACATTTCTTTGGCCACAGTGACCAAGCAGTAGAAAATCAACTCTATATCGCTCTAATCACCTTTTGTGTGCTTATCAAGCTACAAAAAAATAGCGGTTACACGGGAACTCTTTTGGAGCTGACAAGGTTGCTTCTGGCCTGCTTGCACGGATCTTTCTCAGACTTTCTAGCAAAACTACTGCGAAAGCCACTGAAAAGTTCAAGAGGTCGCCGGATTCTGAATCATGATCTGATTTTCGAGCACACCTATGAGCAGGTAATGACGGAGAACATTGACTTTTTGTACGATTCAACCTACGACCCAATAATCTTGTAATAGACTGAAGAATGTGGAAAGGACTACCCTCTATTACCTCCAGTCTTTTTTTATAAAGCTAGGGAAAACCGTTTTCTGAATATTCAGGTTTATCCTACTGGGTACGGATTGCACTAAGTTGACAAGAGGAATTTAATTTAATGCAACGCTAGTGAGTTCAATCAGAAAGTCAGATTTTAATTTAGCCATGAAATCTACCGCCTTTAGAAAATAATCGTCTCTTTTCAATGCTCTGGTATTCTGTGCTTAATAGTAGAATTCATCACTTTTCATCAGAAAGCCTTTATTTAATTTGGAATGAGCGTAGAATCAATACGGGTTCGGCGTTACCATCTCGGCAATCCTCGTGAAGTTTTAAGCGTAGTAACCCACTGTTTTTCTCGATGTGCTTCTGTAGGATTGCCTAGGGGACTGTTAAGTATTTTCCCCGTCAGCCAATGTATGGACATCGCGATAATCGTTTTGCACTAGAGGTAGGTCGAAATTACAATACTTGCGATGTTGTCAGCTAGGAATCAACTTTATGCTGTTCCATTTCGGACTTTGCTATATTTGTATATTACGGTAAAAGAAGACCAGCGTCGCGGAGAAACAAGGCCACGTTCACGTTTAGCAAGGCCATGTGGCCAAAACCGTTATCACCATCGAGCTTTCCTAGCTCATGCCCGCAGTTCTACTTCATATTCGAAACCGACCATGTTGCCAGCTACAAAGGCAAGAGGGGCATACTGGTGCTCCTCCGGGATGTTAGCCGATAGGAAACGCACAATGTAAGATCTATTACCGCATGTTAGATAAGGCACGTGTGCCACATTAATCGCCAAGCGAAACTTGTAAGCGAAAACCCTGTCTGGTGTCTATCGCAGGCCCTAAGAGTACCACCTTCTAAGCCCAATGGGCTGTCAG
>DUPA01000163.1 GCA_012838515.1 Natronincola sp.
AACAAGAAAATCTGCTTCTCCGCGCACAGAAAGATTCAAAAACAATGTGAATAAAGTGATGGAGATGACATCATCAACGGATGCACCTGCCAAGACCAAAGTAGCTATCTGTTTATCTTCCCCATACCCTTGGTCTTTAAGATTAAGCATAGAAGGAACCACTACAGCAGGGGAGACCGCAGCCAAAACGAAACCTAACATGGCACCCTCCGCATAACTAAAACCCAGTAACGTTCTGGACATAATCATCACGATTGTGCCCTCCATAATACAAGGAATAAAACTTAACATTATGGCTGCTCTACCAACGACTTTTAAATCATTCCACTTTAAACCAAGACCTGCCCGAAGCAAAATTACAATTAAAGCAATCGTGCGTAAGGGCTGCGAAATTAGTAATAAGTCACCGTGTAGCCAATTCAATGCAAAAGGACCAAGCGCGATACCTGTGAGGAGCATTCCCAATAATCGTGGCAACCGGAAATGATTGAATATTTCCCCAATACCGTAACCACAAAGCAATAACAAAGCCAAACTTGCTATCATTCCCATTTTAAATCTCCCTTCAATAAAAATAGCCCCTACAAACAATAGAAAGAACTATTGTGTGTAGAAGCTATTGGCACATTGCAGTTCAGGACTATTCCTCGGCGAGCTTCACCGCCACTTCACTTGTTATGAAAATAGCACTAATAAGGTCTTACGTCAACTGCTTAATCGCGAAAAGCGAGGGCTACGTCGGTAAAGGTATGGGCTGTTCCTCCGGAAATCGCCCTCTCCAAGACCTCGTCCATTTCTAAAACCCAAGTGTCACCCACTTTTATTAAATTGATTTCAACAATGGATGAAGCGGTGGGATTATCATCCCTTCTCAATAAATCGGTAAAATACTTTATCATTTTATCTTCAGATGGCATTTGTCGCGATGAAAACGCAGCTGCCAACGATAGATTCATGGATTCTTCAACATATTCGTCATAAATGGCATCTAAATCTAAATTGGAGATCTCAGCGGTTACTACTGCTGTTTTTCTCTTTTTGGTTGTAGATAATATCTCACAGTCTAAATTCGCCAATAGTAATTTTCCGATTTCATCTTCATTAGCCAACTCACTTCGTATTTTTCCAAACAGTTCATTATAAGTAAAATATTGAGAAATAGCTTCGCCGTCCCTTTGACTAAAAGCTTCGATGGCTCCGGCAACTGCGTCTTCAGGCGCTGGTTTATCCATACATCCCGCAATTAACAAAGTGATCAATACTAAGATTCCGATACGTAAGTATGTTTTCATACTATACATCATCCTCCCAAATTTTCCGTCTTATGTAGATTAGTCCACTTAGTTTTATTAGCCGCGCGGTTAGAAATTCCTGCCAATTATACTAATGTTTAGGCTTAGAAAAACCCTTGCACCATATTAAAAAGGTGCAAGGGTAATTTAGCCCTTATTTTAATTTGAATTCGGAGTAAATATGATCATACTCTTCTAAGACCTTGTCTACATCCTTATAGAAGCTGGTATTTTCAATCACTTCGTCAGGAATGTTTAACATGGGGTTGTTTTTATAATACTCAGGTAAATGCTCTTCGGCAGCTCTATTGGGTGTAATAAATTTGGTAATATCCGCGATTCTTGCACCTACCTTAGGATCCATAATGAAGTTTAGAAGTTTGTAAGCGCCGTCTTTATTCGGGGCTTGTTTAGACATAACCCAAGCATCAATAAAGATGGGCATCCCTTCTACGGGGAAAACCGCTTCTAGGGCGGGCATGGCATCCTTGCCCTTTACTGCCTGATTAGAATACATAAAGCCTGCCACCGCCTCACCGCTGATTAAAGAATCTTCAGGTGTATTGGTTTCAAAACGCATAATATTTTTCTTAAAATCGAAAAGTTTCTCTTTCGCTTCAGCTAGCTTCACAGGATCCGTTTCGTTATATTCATATCCTAAGCTTTTTAGGACCACCCCTATTACTTCAACAGACCAATCAACAATTACAACGTTATTTCTTAATTCTTCTTGCCAGAGATCGGCGTAACCGTTAATGGGCTTGGCACCTAACTCAGCAACTCCCTTAGGATTCACCAGCAAGAAAGATGTGGAAATGGCGTAGGGAATGGAAACCTCATTTTTTTCATCGTAATATTTACCTTGATAGACAGGATTAATATTTACATAGTTGGCCATCTTAGTTCTATCTAAGGTTTCTAACAAACCATTTTGTCTCATTATATCGATCATATAATCAGTCACAACAGCTAGATCGTATTGCTCCGGATTTGCTTCGAGCAGCGACAACATATCTTCATTCGAGGTAACTTCCTTATAATTTACCTTAATGCCCGTTTCTTTCTCAAATTCATCAATAATTTCACGGGGAATAAAATCTCCACCCCAGGTCATTAAGTTGATTTCACCGGGCTTGTCACTTGTCTTTTTTCCACAACTCGCTAAGAGCAAGGCAATGACTAAAATTATGACTAAACCAGTAGTTTTCTTCAATTTAAATTTGCGCATTTATAACGCCTCCTTTTTTGTTCTTTCCCTTACCGACAAACTGACTTAAACCGACTAAAAAAAACGTTCCCACCAAAATCATTGTGCAAAGAGCATTTACTTTAGGAGTAACACCTACACGCATCATGGAAAAGATGTGCACGGGTAGGGTTGTTGACCGAGGTCCGGACATAAAAGTTGAAATAATCACATCATCTAAAGACATTGCCAAAGCTAATAGTGACGATGTAATAATCGAGGGTGTAACTAGGGGCAAAATAATCGTTTTTATCATTTGCCACCTCGTTGCTCCTAGATCCCTCGCTGACTCCAAAATAGATTTATTAATCTCTTGCAACCGAAGTTGAACCATTACATACACATAGGGCACACAAAACAAAGAATGGGAAAGTACCAAGGTCAAATGACCTAAAGGCAAATTCAAAGCATTAAAAAACATTAATAACGAAACACCTAAAGCAATCTCAGGAATTATTAAAGGTAATACCATGACACCCTGAATTGTTTGCTTCATTCTTTTAGTTACGGACATGGAGATTATTGCTGTGGCAGTACCTAAAACAGCAGATAAAAGCGCCGTCAAAAAAGCAACTTGAATACTGACCTTAAAGGCCTCTGCAATTACTCTATCACGAAATAAAATTCTGTACCAGTCCAATGTTAAACCGGTCCATTGCGCCGTTGAAGAACTGGCGTTAAAAGAATATAATATTACGCTAAGCACCGGTAAATACAAGACAACAAAGAATAAGGAAAGATAAAATGTGCCGAAGCTCCTACTTTTGATTTTCATTAAAATAACCCTTCCTGACTATCCTTCGTAACGCGCCCGTAAATAAATAAGATAACTAAAATCATAAGAATCATTCCAACGGAAAAGGCAGAAGCAAGTGGTCTATTTCTCCCCTTCGTCACTTGCGAATTAATCAAATTGCCGAGGAAAATGGTTCTACCACCACCTAGAAGATCCGATATAAAGAATAGTCCTAAAGCGGGGATAAAAACTAAGGTAAATCCC
>DUPA01000164.1 GCA_012838515.1 Natronincola sp.
CATGGAGAACGCTGTCTGAGAATTTCCGAACCAGAGTCTTCTACTGCCTCATTAACTACATCCCAGCAATAAACTGTATCTTTATAACGAGTAACAACAGTATTAATATGCTCTTCCATTCGCTTAAGTAATGTATTTCGATCGATTAAATCTCCTTGATCGTTGCGAAATAGCCACGAAGGATTTTGACCATGCCAAACAAGTGTATGTCCTCGAACAAGCTTGTCATGTTTCTGGGCAAACTCCACAAGTTCATCTGCCACGCTAAAATCATATTCATCCTTTTTTGGGTGAATTGATTCAAACTTCATGTGGTTTTCAGATGTTAGACTATTATAGTGTTCTATAAGGAGTCCTTTGTGTGTTTGCAGTGTTCTAGGGCTTACGCATGTTCCAATGGGGAAATATTTCTCGTATTTTTTATATAATGATAAAACTTGTTCTGACATGATATAGCCTCCCTTAAAATTATTTAAAATACTGTTTTACCATAAACTCCATTAACTTACTTGGTTTTTCTTTTGCAAACCGTGATTCATCCTCAAAGAGCATTCCGAAGGGCTCTTCCTTGGTGTATGGTGCCCACCTCGGTAAATCGTCACCTGTTTGATCTTTTCCGTTAGGATCTCCGTTTTCAATAAAGTGAGCCCAATAATTACACATTTGCCTTGCAAGATCATAGTGTTTACCTACAAAAGGACGTGAACATTTAGCCAAGGTTTCAAAAAAGAACCACAAATCTACAGAGTGAAATGTTCCGGGGTTATCTTCTCCTGGTATTTCTGCATCAAAATTGTAATAGTACAAGGGAACATTTGCGTTTGAGTCAGTGTTTGCTTGACCAGCTATACGAATACCATATTCTATGGTGCTTATGGCAGCATTTTCAATAATTTGCTCTAAGTTTCCTGATTCATAATCACAAAGATCTAAAAATTCATTCGCATCGGAGCCAAATATTTCCTCGGCTAAATCTTTAAACTCTTCTAGCGTTTCTACTTGCGGTGTGCTGAAAAATTCGCTAGAAGTATGGCCCATCAATACTGGAACCATTTCCCGTTTATTCTTGATGAATAATTCGAATGAATCACCTACACAAAACTGATCATCAACAACTGACCACCAAAACTTTCCGTATTCAAGGGCTTTTAAGCGAATGAATTCACCATCTAATTGACGAGCTTCCGCCAATGAAGATACACCTAGAAAATCAAAGAATTTTACACCCTCTTCTTCCATTTCAGCAAGACTGCGGCCAGAACCCGGCACTCGATTATTTGGATAGACCGGAGCAAAAAGACCACTTTGAATAATTGCTCGCTGGAAAAGACCCTCGTTTTGAGGTGACGTTAACTGACTTAGTACACTGCCACCACCTGCAGATTGACCACCAATAGTGATATTATCAGGGTCTCCACCAAATGCCGCTATATTATCCTTGACCCAGCGTGTTGCAAATTGTTGATCAAGATTACCGAAGTTCGCAGGTGCGTTTGGGGCTTCCTTAGTAATGTCAGGATGACATAAAAACCCGAAAGCATTCAAGCGATAATTAATCGTTACCACAATCATGCCTCTCCGTGCCAAGCGCTCACCATCAAACTCCATTTCCGAAGGATAACCGACTTGTAAACCCCCGCCAAAATACCATACAAACACAGGTAGTTTTTCATCAGTTGAAGTTGCCGGTGTCCAAACATTTAAATATAGGCAATCTTCACTCATGGGTACATTGGGATCCACATGCCATTCAAAATCATAAATATTATCCTTGTTAACGCCGGGAGTTGCTTGCATTGATATTGGAGCAAACTGAAATGCTTCTAGAACCCCTTCCCAGTCTTCCGCAGGTTGTGGAGCACGCCAACGGTTATCTCCCACCGGAGGTGCTGCAAAGGGAATACCTTTGAAACTCGTAATTCGCGGGTCAGCAGCCGGTAGTCCGCGAACTGTTCCGTTTTTAACTTGCACTTCTCGCAACATATTCTCATCACTCCTTGTAATGATCTAGGCTAGTTAAACTAGTCTAAGGTAATTGATACAGTATCTGACTCATCAACCTGGGCATTATCAAAGACAAGTCTGGCAAAATTATAAGCTCCATTGTTCCAGACACTAAAGTCATGACCACGACGTTTCATGACTACTTGATAGTAAGCACCTAGATTGTCTTGTGCTTCGGCTTTTAATCCTTGAATTGCCGTTCTATAACTATGCATGGCAATACCGTCTGCATCTCCACAAGTGATGTAAAGAAGATCAATTTTGTACGGTGAAGAATTTATACCCTTCCCTAAAGTTTTACCATCACTAGAAGTAGGAGCATTTGAAAAGGCACCTACATATGCAAATAAGTCTTGCATACCATTTGCTTGAACAGTCGGTACTAATCCATTTCCTAGATTACTTGCAGTACCTGTAAAGCTTTCCGAATCATGTCTATAACCATTTAGTGTGAGATTTAAGGCCTGCATACCGCCCATTGACAATCCGGCAATAGCTCGATGTTGGCGATTATAGGCAATTGCTTCAGCTGATTCGTTATTAATATCAGCATAGGTGTTGTAATTAGACTCCACAAAAGGAATCAAATCGTGGCGTAGCTCATAATCGAAATAATAGAAACCTAATATATTGGTCTTGCTAGGGTTAAAACTTCTATCTGTCCAATCATGTGAGCTTCTACCCTCAGGAAAAACTACAATTAAAGGCTCTATTTCGCCGTTTGCAATTAGATTATCAAAAATATTGCCGATAACATAATTACCTCCTGAATGACCGCTACCACCAGGCCATTCATATCTACCGCCACCTACTCCGTGCAGCAAATAAAGTACATCGTATTTAGTTTCCGTATCTTCTTCGTCATATCCCGGCGGAAGGTAGATAAATACGGTCTTATTAATCGGATCGCCTTCAACCACATCTCTGCCGACTTCTTCCTCGCTTATTTCTTGATTTGTCACAAATTGGCGAGATATATTAATATAATTATATACCGGGTAGGCAACTTCCTTGAATTGGCCCCGGTTCTCCTCTGAGACCGCCTGCAAATAATTCTGAGGTACGTGATTTATTTCGATTGCTTCCATTGATTTTCCCCCTTTAGGTGCTTCATTTGCATAACTAACCGGTGCAAAGACGATAACTAGTGCCACCACCATCATCAACAACAAATAGGTTTTTCTCATCTGCTCCTCCTTGATTCGGCTTTAATCCCGAAAATAATTAAAAACAAACTAACACTATCTGAGTTGTCTCGGGTCAATATCAATCGTTACTTTACCCTTTTTTAGTTTTGAGAATGGCCCAGGTACTCTAGACTTCTCAGACAATTTAGTAGCAAAGTAGTCGGTGCTTATTTTCTGGTCTGCTTCTACTTCTGCTAGTTCCTCTTCAAGATAAATATCCATAGTTAAATCATCACTATTAATCTCGATTTCAAAATTAGCAGTTGCACCTGTGTGATCGAAGCCACAAAATTCTTGCCAAGTTTCTAAATCTAAACACATTTCCGGTTGAGGATATTTGACTCGCAAATAGCCCCCCGGCATTTTACTGTAGACATTACCCTCTGCTTCATTATGGGGGTTAGGCATAATGATGGCAGCATCTCCGCAATCGTAAAATATATTGTTATAAAATTTGTTTTCCCTGGAAGTTCCTCCTCGGCCCCAAGCTATTCTAAAGGCAACAGCCTTTCCGTAGAAACCGGATTTATTACATTTGCCGATTAGATTGTTGGAAATTCGCAGACGGTCAGTACCTTCTACGTAAATACCGTAACCGTTTTTAATTTCTAAATCCGTTTTCTTATACCAGCCTGAAGAACCCGGCTCTTCCGGTACAGCATCCCTATCGTAGCGTCCTTCCACATTCCAAATAATATTATTATCAATTAAGTTTTCGCTATCACGTGTACATTCCATGAATATATGCTCTCTTGAGTCAATGCCATCAAGCAATAAATTCGAAGTAATACGATTGTTTTCATTGCCCACATCAAGCCAAATCGCATCACAGCCATAACATTCCTTGAACACATTTCTTCTAATCAAAGAATTTACGGAATCATGGAACTTAAGGCCCCCTGCTTCCCAAGAAAGTTCCATACGTTGCCAACCGGTGCCTACTATTAAGTTGTCTTCAACTAACATATTTTTAACAAACATACCTGCAATAGCGCAAACGCCTACGTTTTTGATTGTATTTCGTCTAATGATCGTGTTGCCAATAATCTGACCTTCAATAGGCGGATGATGCCAGCACTCATTTCCGCAATCGATGCCTGTTCCGTTAGACCAATCAATTGTGCAATCTTCAATGATCCAGTGATGTCCACGATAAGCGGAAAGAGCACCACGTTGAGGTACTGGCGCACCAGTAGCTGCATGAGCCATAGTTAGCCCTTTAACCTTTATGTAAGGTAAAAATGGCACTTTAGGAGCAAAACACTGCTCTCTATTGGTTAATTCTATTGTATGATCAGCTGGATTTCCATCGCCTGCGAGACGAATATGCACTTTTTGACCATTTGCCTCAACCCAAAAAGAGTTTTCATTTTTTGCTAACATATAATAAAGAGGCACTTGCTTTAGAGGTACACCATCAACAAATACCATTCCTCTACGATTTAAGTATGTGGTCATGTCTGTTTTATCGTACTCAATGAACACGCGGTCATGTAAGATATTAACGGCGCAAAAAGGATTGTAACCCTTAAAGTCCTCAGGATCCAATTCTATTTCCCATACTTTGATTCCCTCGGGAGTTTCCCTGGAAAATCCTTCAGTAAGACGCCAACCTTCGCTTGGCTTGAACTTTGTCACCTCAACAGAAGCTTTAATTATCACTTCTTTACCTTGATACGCTTCATAACTAATCATTTTGTCGGGTCCCAGACCACCTCTGGCCGGATGAACAGTTTCGCGATAGGTTCCTTCGTGAATAAGAACTTTTGTCCCCGGTGTAGCGATCTGCGCCGCGGCATTAATCGTCTTAAAAGGATGTTCAAAAGTACCGTCATTATCATCTGAAGCGTTGCTAGCACCATTATTTACATGGATTTCTCTTTCGTAGACCTGTTCTGTTTCCCAAAAGTCAAACATTTGTCCATCGGGTAGTATGGCAGTTAAATCTGTGGAATTTTTCATATTCGTTCTCCTTTCGCTTATAACTAAAATTTACTCCCCTTCCTTTGGTGGAAGAAGGGGAGATAGGTAACAAATCTAGCAGTCCGGCGTATTTTGGAAAATTATTGGCCTAGATACTCAGCCTTATTCTCATACCAAGGCTTGTCAGTATCGACGAGAGCCCAGTACGCCGGCTTCGGCTCGTGATTACGATCAAAAAGTAATGGGTTTTCACCACTTCTCCAAGAAGCATCATCAGATACTCCCCACAATGTAACACTGGTTATGGCATTACTATACTTCTTGAATAACTTAAAGAGTTCTCGGTAACGCTCAGCTTGCTCTTCTTCGGTGAACCCCTTCATGCCCACATCCATCTCTGTAATATGAATTTCAAGTCCGGCATCGGCATACAGTCGAATTGCATCTTCTATCTCTCTAATACTTGTACCGTCAACACTCCAATGCCCCTGAATTCCGATGCCGTGGATGGGTACCCCTTCCAATTTTAATCTTTTAAGCATATTTAACGTGCGCCCGCGCTTATAAACCATCTCAGGGTTATAATCATTGTAAAACAACTTAATATTTGGATTTACCTCGTGGGCCTTTCTAAAGGCAATCCCCATGAAATCATCTCCGAGAATTCTAAACCAAGGTGAATCGAGTCGATGTGTTGAGGCACCATCGTCAGACACAGCCTCGTTCACAACGTCCCAAGCATATACATCATCACCAAAATGCTCCATTACGGTCTCAATGTGGTTTTCTAAACGTTCAATGACCAATTGACGATCTTCTTCACTAATAGTATCTTTTTCGTAAATTAGTTTTCCATCTTTATCTCTAAAAAACCAATCGCTTGTTTGAGCATGCCATACAAGGGTATGACCGCGAACTAACATGTCGTTTTCTACAGCGAATTTGACCATTCGATCGGAATCTCTGTATGTGAAGATACCTTCACGGTTTTGCAATGCATCAGGTTTCATTTCGTTTTCCGCCGTTAGACTACTAAAGTGATGCCCTATTAAATCACGGTGAGTGTCAAAGGTCTTTGCAGACCATCCCGCTATGGATACTGCCGTACCGATTTCAAAGTAATCTTTATAAATCTCGCGCAAAGACGGAATATCCACGACTGATATTTCCGGTGTTTTTCCGATAACAGGAGTGATTCCGCTACTTAATAGTAAAGCAACTAGCAATAAGATAGGTGCGACTACTTTATTAAATGTTCTCTTCAACAATAATACCTCCCAATTGATCGTTAATACCTCAGGTCAGCTCCGGATTAACACAAGATTACTTCAGGCCATAAAATTCTATGGGATCAAAACCTAAATAAGTTTCAGTTTGATCATTTATTCCCATAATCTCAAGCATACAAAGCTGATTGCATGGTATGTTTAAATCAACTGAGTATACACCATCTTCTTCGGTTAACCTAGTGTCGGTTTGCACAGGCTCAGAAGAGGCCTGCAAGATCTTAATCTGTTCCTTATTGAGGCTACGGGGCTTTCCGAGGTTACTCCAAGTTTGCAAAGGATTTGCATGTTGTCCTCCGACAGTTTTCTTGATCATAATTGCCTCAGGCCCTAGAGCAGGCAAACGCAAATTATACGATTTATCATCGGTAAATTTCCCGTCCCTTAGATCGTGCCAGTTAAAACCAATGATTACGTACCGATCATCTTTTCGAGTTATAACAAGATTGTCATCTCGATATAATAGTTCTGAGCCGGCATTGCTAAAGAACTCAAAAGTATAAAATGTCGGCTTTTTTATGGAATTTAATGCAACCAAGCCAAAACCACCATGAAAAACTGATTTTGGAACATCGGCTTCTTCAAAAACATCACTAAATGTCCAGTACGAATAGGAGTCTGCATACTCCCCCGCTTCGCTTAAGATGCGAGCGATGTAAGGTGCATGAAAGACAGTGTCGTGAACAGGGCAAGTTGGATTATAAGAGCTGTTAAACTCAGTGATATGCAAAGGCATTCCCTTTGTTAAAGGGTAATCGTCCATTATTTCTCGCGTTTCTTTTAGTTCGTCGATCATATAAGTTGGCTCATTTAATGTATGATAAACGTAATGACCCCGTCCAGTTGGATGGTTGGCCGTATAACAATGTCGACTGACAAAATCTAAGGGTGAGTTGTTTTTGATGCAATGTTCGAAAAATGATCTCAGCCATTTTTCCGTTTCCACTCCACAGATTGCCGGTCCCCCAACTTGAATTCGTTGATCGACTGCCTTAACGGCGGCCGCGGAATAATCGTATAGTATAAAGTATTCTTCCATAGTGCCCGCCCAAAAAGGTATATTGGGTTCGTTCCAAACTTCAACCGGCCACGTAATAACTTCTTCTAGACCATATCTATTCACCAGATGCTCCAACGTGGTTTTTACTAATTCGGCCCATTTTTCATAAGAAGACGGTGGTGTCACATTACCTTTCCAATAAAACACGCTTTGATCTCCGGTTTTAAGCTTTTCGGGCATGAAACCTAACTCAATGAACGGTTTGATATTGTTTTCAAGGTAAGTGTCCATAATACGATCTAGATAAGTGAAATTGTAAAACGTGTGGACTTCTCCATCCATTTCACATTCACGATAAATGCCCACATCATCACAAAACAATCCGTGACCGCGAATATACTGAAACTTGATGGATTTCTGAACTAACTCCAGGTGATCAATATATTCTTTTTGTAGCGCCAAACCCAGCCTACCCGTACCCACACAATACGTGGCGTTATTTTTAAACGGCTTTCCCGTAGTAGGTACTTCTATTATCTTTGGCATACTTACTCCTCCCTTACGACATGTAGTTAATCTAGCTATTTGAATTGCCAATAATCAAAGTTAAAGAGATTGGTTTCATTTTCCCCTTTAAAGACGAAAAAGACATTGTGAACGCCGGCAATCTTATCAACTTCAGTTTCCATGAGCTCCCATTTTTGGTCACCGCCTGTGGGAG
>DUPA01000165.1 GCA_012838515.1 Natronincola sp.
CATTAAGTGCGTGCATGGCATAACCAATTGCTAATACAGGAATACCTAAATCAAAGATCCCTTCATTAATAGGCAAACGATCTGAATCAAAAACACTTTGTTGACCACCAGCCAACACGATTGCTTTCGGATTAATTTGCTTAATTTCATCAATTGTTAATCGATGAGAGTGTAACTCACTGTACACACCTAAATTCCGGATTCCTCTAGTCAGCGCTTGACTATGTTGACTACCATAATCAAGAACTAAAATTAGTTCATTATCTGTTTTCACTCTTGCCAACCCCTCCGTCTAGCTAAAAATTTTAAAAAAACATTCATTAAGCCAAAATCAAAACCACCAGTGTGAACTGGTGGTTTGCTCTGCGGCTGAAAGCCTATGTTACCGGCCTCGGCCTAAAAGGCCCACTGAATGGGTTTCCCTTTTGCACCACACTTACTCACTGATTCTAAAAGAATCCCTTATTTCCTTTTATTTTTCTCCCCAGTAAACGGATCAAATTCTTCAAATAGTGTTAATTGATCACTCATGTAATCATCTTTAAGCTGATTTCTTATATATTCTTGAATTTGATTTTTATTTCGGCCCACTGTATCTACAAAGTAACCCCGACACCAGAATTTACGATTACCATATCTATACTTTAAATTCGCGTGTCGATCGAAAATCATTAAACTACTTTTTCCTTTTAAATATCCCATAAATTGAGATACGCTTAATTTTGGTGGAATACTGACTAGCATATGAATATGATCTTTACACGCATTGGCCTCGTGTATTTCAACTCCTTTTCTTTCACAGAGTTCTCTTATTATTTCTCCAATGCTTCTTTTATATTTTCCATAGATAATTTGCCTTCTATATTTTGGTGCAAAAACAATATGATACTTACATCTCCACTGCGTATGTGCTAAACTATTCTTGTCCTGCATAGGACGTGCCTCCTTCTTTCGTGAGATTTGGTGGTCGGGAAACCAACCTTATCTTACCATGAAGAGAGGCTTTTTTGACCCCACGCTAGAAGCTCTATGGAACCCCCGGCATAGCCAGGGGTTTTCAAAGAACATAAAAAAAGGATAGTTGGCAACTATCCTTACTTTATATATTAGTATACACAATTTTTCATCGTTTTGTAAAACCAAAAACTATCGTAGGGATTGAGCTTAGTAAAATAATTGTCATCCAATCTCTTAATGATAGAGCAACAGTGTAAAACACCGCTTGAAACATCGCTACATATGTTACAGGAATCATTAGTGCAAAGGACGATAACACCGCAACAATCAGATATCGATTACCGAAAGGATGACGATCAAAAATTGATTTTTCATTTCTGCAATCAAATACGTGAATTAATTGTGACGTTACTAGCGTCATAAAAGCAACAGTTCGTGCGTATTCCAGTGATTGCGCACCATTTTGGTAAGCGAGAATAAATGCTAGAAAACTCACACTACCAATTAGTAAACCACGAGATATAATTTTAAAACCTAACCCCCGGGCAAAAATCCCTTCATTAATTGGTCGAGGTGGTTGTTCCATTAAATTACTTTCAGCAGAATCCATACCTAACGCTAATGCCGGCAATCCATCTGTAACAAGATTGATCCATAAAATTTGGACAGGTAATAATGGAAGTGGATAGCCTAGTATTATTGCAAATAACATAACCAATATTTCTCCAACATTAGAAGCAAGTAAATAACGAATAAATTTACGAATATTTTCATAGATATGTCGTCCCTCTTCAACCGCACTAACAACCGTAGCAAAATTATCATCTAATAGAATAAGATCTGACGCTTCTTTAGCTACATCCGTACCGGTTTTACCCATACTGACCCCGATATCGCTATTTTTTAGCGCTGGGGCATCATTGACTCCATCACCTGTCATAGCAACAACATGGCCATTTGCTTGTAATGCTTTGACTATTCTAAGCTTATCTTTAGGCGTAACTCGAGCAAAGACATAGATTTGATCGACTTGATCAATTAACTCTTGATCTGTCATTTGATCTAATTGACTACCTGTTATAACTTGTCCATGTTGAGGCAGTATATTTAACTCCTTTGCAATCGCATGTGCAGTCCCAGCGTGATCGCCTGTAATCATCACTGTTTTGATTCCTGCTTTTTTACATTGTTCAATTGCTTTTTTTGCTTCCG
>DUPA01000166.1 GCA_012838515.1 Natronincola sp.
AAGCTTGAAGAATTTTATTATTCCTTGGAAGGTTGGGGCTTAACCACTGACGGAGATTTGTTAATAATGAGTAATGGATCACATCATTTAATCTTCATAGACCCCATTACTTACAAGGAAAAATATAAAATAGAGGTTTTAGGTGAAAGCGGATTCGTTGTTAGACTAAATGAATTGGAATATATTAAGGGACAAATATTCGCAAACATTTGGTTAACCGATCTAATTGTCTGTATTGATCCCATAAGCGGTCAAGTTGCGGGGTGGATAGATTTAAGTTATTTAACGGAGCTAGAAAGGGAAGACAACCCCACGGCAGAGGTTTTAAATGGAATTGCCTATGATCAAGAAGGGGATAGGATTTTCGTAACCGGCAAGTATTGGTCCAAAATTTATGAAATAAGGCTTTCAGATTAAAACATCCATACATAGAAAAGCAATGGTTTTTCTTGACATTTATATTACATTTTATATACCACTAGCAGGAAAAATTTTATATTTAGAGAAATAAAACATATAAGCACTGAGCATGGAAGGTCAAGGAGGATTAACCATGGAACATGCACCGTTATTATTTTCTTTGATTTTTTTCTCGGCCTTTGTAATCTATCTTTTCTTTGGGGTTTATTTGTTAAATGATAATCCGCGAGCCCGTTTAAACAGGGCCTTTTTTGCCGTGACCATTTCTTTGTGTTTTTGGTCTTTGGGTTTTGCCATGGCTATCTCAGCACCGAGTGCCGAAGTAGCATTGATTTGGCGAAGGATCTCAGCAATTGGTTGGTGCACATCATATAGCTTACTTTTACACTTTTTCCTGTTGCGAATAAGAAAAGAATACAGAAATAGTTCAGTGCTTTGGCAGGGATTACTGCAATTGCCTGCAATAATTTCCCTTTTCTTGTTTTCATTTTCCACCAAAATATCTGAAGCCCAGTATAATTTGGTTTGGACCAATTATGGATGGGCTAATATTTCGCCTAAAAACGCTTTGGATATTTTCTTTTATGCATATTACGGGGGATATGTCTTGGCCATTTTAGGTCTGTTATTGTGGTGGAAACGTACTGCCTCCGATCAAGAAACAAAGAAGCAGGCGACCCTTCTCTTCAATTCACTTCTGCTTACGTTGATTTTGGCAACCTTCTTTGATGTCTTGTGGGGTGTATTTTTTGAACCATTACCGCAAATAGCACCTTTGGTAATTATGATCCCCATTGTGGCTAGTTATCACTCTGTGAAGCGTTATAACTTATTACCCAACGAACCTGATCGAAGGAATGATTTCATCCTCGATGAATCGGCCAGAGATAGAATATATCAATATTTAGGAGTGGCGTTTCTAGGTGGCGGTCTGGTGAGCTTCGTCATTTATTTTTTATCCCCGTTAATTGGAGATAAAGAGCTACTGCGTGCTTCGATTACAGGTAGTATCATTGT
Organism: Natronincola sp.; assembly: GCA_012838515.1. GTDB lineage: Bacteria > Bacillota > Limnochordia > Darwinibacteriales > Darwinibacteriaceae > DUPA01. Next base: position 1,438 of record DUPA01000166.1, read on the forward strand.
CTTTTTTCTAGGTTTTATTATTCTGAATTTAAAATGGATCAAAAACACAAGGCTCAAAGATACTCTAATCATGTCTGTGCTTTTGATCAGCATTCCCACAATTTATTCTATTTTTGCTCAGTACGCAACCATCACTATCTGGGCATTTCCCATAAGTCTAATGATAGTAGCTTTGGTTTTCAACACACGTATTCAATTGATTTTAATCACTGTGACCGCCATAGTGAGCCAAATATTCCTTTGGATATGGGCACCTTCAGATAAATTGCTTTTATCGGGATTCGATTATGTTTTACGAATCAGCATTTTTGCCATCTCCTTTTTATTTGGCTCGGTAGTTAACAATATTTATATCCAAAGAATAAAAGATAACGTGGAACAAGCGGAGTTTCAAAAATTGATCTCTAATATCTCCCACGATTTTATTAATGTTAAACAAGAAAATATCGACCACAAAATAAACCATCTATTGCGATGCGTAGGCGAATTTTTCAAAATTGGTCGTGCCGATATTATGTCGGTTCTACCTGATCAAAATAAAATGTGTCGCACCCACCAATGGAGCGCTAGGGGGGAAGAAACACATTTGCAAGAACACACAGTGATGTCCCCGGATTCTTATCCTTGGTTAATGGGAGAGTTACAGCAAGGAAATCTAGTTTACTCCCAAGACATAAGCACATTATCGCCTGAAGTACGAGATGAAATTCAGCGCCTTGTGGGTCCGAAAATTAAGTCCATTATGATTGTACCCATAGAGGATAAGAAGGAATTTATCGGATTCATGGGCTTTTACTCCCACCAAACTAAAGTATGGGGTTTTGACCAAAGAGAATTGCTTAGGATTTTGGCCAATGTGGTTGGTGATGGGTTTGTGAAGATAAAAGCGGAGCAGGCAATTGAATTTTTAGCATATTATGATGAGCTAACCGGTCTTCCCAATCGTACTTTGTTTTTCGAACGAGTGGAGCAGGAGCTTCAGATGGCAAAACAGAACGATACTTTTATCGCTTTGCTACTTATGGATTTAGATAGCTTTAAAACTATTAACGATATTATGGGCTTTGGCGGTGGCGATCTCATACTGCAGCAGGTTGCAAGTAAACTTAGAACTTTAGTGCGCGAAACTGACGTTATCGCCAGATTTGGAGGCGATGAGTTTTTAATTATGCTTTCTGATATAAAGTCAAATCAGGCAGTTGTGGCCCTGGCCCAAAAAATCATGGAAATCTTCGATGAGCCCTTCACTATCTATGGGCAAGACATTACAATTAAGGGTAGTGGCGGTGTGGCAATTTTCCCCATTGACGGAGTTGACGTGGCCACGTTAATTAAGAATGCCGAAATTGCCATGTACAAAGCGAAATCCAACGGTAAAAACCAATTTGTGATTTGTACCCCCCATATGAAGGCAGAAGTACAAAAAAATATGCGCTTAGCAAACCTTCTTCATAAGGTTTTAGAACGAAATGAGCTATTTTTGCATTACCAGCCGCAAATAGATCTAAGAACTAACCAGATCGTTGGTGTGGAAGCCCTTTTGCGTTGGAGGCATCCTGATCTGGGATTAATTCCACCAATGGTTTTTATTCCTTTGGCCGAAAAGAATGGTCTAATAAATTCTATCGGGGATTGGGTTTTGAGAACCGCTTGTGAACAGAATCAAAAATGGCAGTCACGGGGTTATCCACCCATTCGTATGGCGGTAAACTTATCAG
>DUPA01000167.1 GCA_012838515.1 Natronincola sp.
AAAGCATCTCCAAGGTGATTTCTCTTATTGTGGCTTTAGAGGCGCGAGGTGCAGAAGCGGTCTTTAAAAAAGTCGGCGCAGAGCCCACAGGGGACTCGTTTAATAGCATTGTCAAGCTAGAGACCTCTCAACAAAAGCCTTTAAACCCCATGATTAATGCCGGCGCAATAGCTGTTTGTTCTTTAATTCCTGGGACAGATGTGGACGAAAGATTTCAGTTAATCAAAACTCTCTTAAGCAAGATTTTAGGTAGGCCAATATGTGTGGACAAGGCTGTTTACGAGTCTGAAAAGAAGACAGGACACCGTAATCGCTCTTTAGCCTATTTCTTGAAAGATATTAATTGTCTCGATGGCGATGTGGAAGAGGTGCTAGATTTATATTTTAGGCAGTGTTCCATTTTGGTGGACTGCACAGATTTAGCCAATATGGGTATGTTTATAGCTCAAAAAGGTATTACGTTCGAAGGTGAGAAATTGATTTCCACCCACTCGGCGCGCTTAGCGACAACTTTTATGGTCACTTGCGGGATGTATAATGCTTCAGGTGAATTCGCGGTTAAGGTGGGGATACCTGCAAAAAGCGGGGTTTCCGGAGGAGTTTTAGGGCTAGTACCGGGAAAATGCGGAATAGCCACATTCGGACCTGCTCTAGATGAGAAGGGGAATAGTGTTGTTGGCGTAAATATACTTGATAATTTGTCGAACACATTAAATCTCAGTATATTTTAAGGGGAGAGAAACAATGGGCAGAGAACGCATTTCTTTTTCGGTAAAAAGAAATTTAGTGGAAAAGGGCGAACCTTCTTTGTCTTTGTTTTTTTCGGAAGAAGTTTTATTGAATCTGGAGCAATTCGCTAACTTGAAATCCAAAGGGGAACATGGTGGTTTCCTAATTGGAACAATAAGGAGGCGATCAAATTTACAGCATTACGAATCTTTTGTGGAGCGTTTTGTTCCCATTCCGCAACGTAAAGATGTATCCCGTTTAGTAATAAACCGAGATCATATTAGGACTGTAGATCGTGCCCTTAAAAGTAGAAGTCGGAAAGAGGTAATCGTTGGCTGGATTCATACCCATCCGGGTTTTGGGATATTTTTGTCAGATTTTGATCAAAACCAACACCGAAGATATTTCCCGGAACCATGGCAAATAGCCCTAGTTATTGATAATTTTAATGGAGAAAAAGCAGCCTATTATATGGTCGATAATGAATTGAAGAATATAGATAGTTATTCTATTCTACATAAACGAGAGAAAGAAGAAGAGTTTGAAGATGACGGTAATTTTGGAGTGCGCTTAGTATTTGCAATCGCAAGCTTAGTGTTATTAATTAGTCTGGCCAGTTTGGGCCATGGTTGGGTGCAAAACAAATTTTTTAAGTCAACGTCAGAGGTAATTGTAGATTATTCTTATTACGAACCCGCTACAGAATATGGAGAAACTGAAGTCGAATATGTGTACGAAGTACAAGAACAGGCAAATCATGTGTCTGAGATTGAGCAACAGCCTTCGGATGATTCTTTGTATGCCGAATATGTAGTAAAAGAAGGAGATAACCTCTGGTCGATTGCCAAGGAGTTGTTAGGCGATGCTAATATGGCTCCGCTATTGATAGAGGTAAATAATCTGGAAAATCCCAGTATTATTCGGGAGGGTATTATTTTGAAGATTCCTTTGCAAGTTGCTAAATAATAGTTTTTAGTTAACTTGTCTAAACAATTCGTAAAATATAGAAAACCAGAAGGTTTTTGTCGAAGAAGGTCGAAGATGGAGAAGGTCCGGGGAGTACGGAGAGGGGAAAGAAAATCTCTATTAATTCGCTCAATGTACAAAACACGTTAGATTTTTTAAAGTGGTCTTGTAAAGGTCATCCACATCTACGTGTTAAAATTGCTGTCGATTGTATTAAAAAAGGTTACGCCTCACCTATTCAAGTTGCAGACTTTCTAGGTCTGGGTGTGGACAGGTGGAATCAGTTTTATCACAATTATTTGGTCGGTGATGTGGGGAGAATACCGAAGCCCTTGAGGGATCTGGTATCCACCCGCGATCTGCGTTTTTTTGCAGGATTTACCGACGAGCAACTAGACATTTTAGTAAGGATCTTAGAAATGCCCTTACTTTTGAGTGATAAAATTGAGGACTGTCATCCTCTATTACAGGAACTGAAGGTCTTGATTGTTTTTGGCGTACTTTTGGTAGGAAAACATAATCAGTTTAAAAGTTATTCATTAAAAGTTATGTGGTAATACATAAAGAGTCGAAGGACCAAATGGTCAATCGACTCTTTATGCATGTTAGTTATTTTCCTTTTTACGAATCTCATCTTTAATGATATCTAAGAATCCGTCCACGCTCATGGAGCCTAAATCTGCTTTTCTGCGGTGACGTATTGAAACTTCTTCCGATTCTTGTTCTTTCTCGCCTACAATAAGCATATAGGGTATTTGTTGGATTTGCGCTTCGCGAATTTTCTTCCCTAGTTTTTCGGCTCTTTTATCAACTTCCACACGTATACCTTGTGCAAATAGTTTATCTGCAACTTTATTCGCGTAATTTAAATAATCGTCTCCCACGGGAATAACCTGAACTTGCACAGGAGCTAACCAAGTAGGAAATGCCCCGGCAGTATGCTCCGTTAAAATTGCCATAAAGCGCTCGAGAGCACCATATAAAACCCTATGAATCATAACGGGACGTTTTCTTTCGTTATCTTCGTCAATGTAGGTTAGGTCAAAACGTTCCGGCATGGCAAAATCCAGCTGAATGGTTGCACATTGCCAGGTGCGTCCGATACTATCTTCAAGATGAAAGTCTATTTTAGGACCATAAAAAGCCCCATCGCCTTCGTTAATTACATATTCCAAATTTTTAGCTTCTAAAGCTTCTTTTAAAGCTAAAGTAGCATCTTCCCAAATGGCATCATCACCGATGGCGTTATCGGGTTTTGTTGATAGCTCCACATGATACTTAAAACCGAATACATTATAGACTTCGTCTACAAAATCAATAACGCCTTCAATTTCTTCCTGAATTTGTGATGGAAGCATAAAAATGTGGGCATCATCTTGTGTAAATGCACGAACTCTCATGAGACCATGAAGGGTTCCGGATAATTCGTGTCTATGGACTAATCCCATCTCAGCCATGCGTATGGGCAATTCGCGATAAGAATGTAATTTGCGTTTATAGACCAACATAGCACCGGGGCAATTCATGGGCTTAATTGCAAAATCTTGTTCGTCAATTTTTGAGAGATACATGTTGTCTCGATAATTATCCCAGTGTCCCGATTGATGCCACAAATCTTCATGTAACATTATTGGAGTTTTGATTTCCACATAACCTCTTTTTCGATGTTCCTCACGCCAATAGTTTTCCAGTTCGTTTCGCAATACCATCCCTTTAGGATGAAAGAACGGAAAACCCGGTCCTTCATCTTGGATGCTATACAGATCAAGCTTACGACCGAGCATCCTATGATCGCGCTTAGCCGCCTCTTCTAGCATGCGCAAGTGGGCACGGAGTTCTTTCCCATTAAGAAAGGCAGTACCATAAATCCTCTGTAGCATTGGACGCGAAGAGTCGCCGCGCCAATATGCACCGGCAATACTTTGCAGTTTGAAAAACTTGACCTTAGAAGTGTTTTCTAGATGGGGTCCGCGGCAAAGATCCACAAACTCACCTTGCCTATACAGACTTACTTCCGAATCAAGTCCTTCTAAAAGTTCTAACTTATAGTCTTGATTTTGTTCTGAAAACAATTTAACAGCCTCTTCATTGCTGATTTCTTCGCGACTAATGGGAAGAGCTTCTGCAACGATTTTTTGCATTTCCTGTTCGATCACTTCTAAATCTTCCGGGGTAAACCTGTGATTGAGGTCAAAGTCATAATAAAAGCCATTTTTAATTGTCGGTCCAATGGCAACCTTAGTATCGGGCCAAAGCCTCAATACTGCTTGCGCCATAATATGCGCAGTAGTATGCCTTAAAATATCTTCTTGTGAATTCACACTCATATTTTCCACCATTATCAATTCTCCTTTCTTTGTATAAACAAAAAAACCACGACCCATAAAAGGGACGAGGTTGTCGCGGTTCCACCCAATTTGATCAAAAATTTGATCCAACTTAGTTATGCATCTAACGGTGCCCCGGCCATGCTTACTCCTAGTTCAGCACGCAACTCCCAGGTGGTTTTCATCAAGTATACTCAGGGGAAGTTCTCAGCTTTATCTAGTTCGAATTTAAACTAGATAAACTTCCTTTTCTGTCTGGTATAATTTGGTTACTCTTCCTGATCATCGTTGATAAGGTATTTGTCTTAAGAATAATTCTCTTTAGACCATTTGTCAAGTGAACAAAAACTTTTTATGAGTCCTTTCCAAAAAAAGCCTTGACAAAGATGAAAAAATGGCGTAATGTTAACTCAATTAAAAAAACAGCTATGACCAAGAAATAGTAATAGTACCGGAGATTCTTCAGAGAGCTTTTGTTTGGTGAGAAAAAAGCAGAATTTAGGTGCTACGAATTCCTCTTGAGAGCTGCCGGCTGAAAGGTTAAGTATCAACACCCTGTAGGCCGCGCCGGAATCCCACCGTTACCCGGGAGGAGCAATGATGGTTGCTTGCTGAGGTTGTATTGTTTATACAACGAAAACAAGGTGGTACCGCGAGTGGGTAACTCGCCCCTGTTATAAGACAGGGGCGTTTTTTTATACCTAAAATAAAGTGTGGAGTTAAACTTCGCAGAACTAAGGGAGGAAAAATTATGGTTATCGTAATGAAGCCAGGTTCACCGGAAGAAATGATTCAAAGAATAGAGAGGAAGATGGTAAGTCTCGGATGCGAGGTTCATAGAAGCCAAGGGGAAAACTATTGCATTTTGGGCCTAGTAGGAGACACGACAGGTGTGGATCGTAGCCAGATTGAAGCAAACGAATATGTTGACAAGCTATTGAGCGTGCAACACCCCTTTAAGTTGGTTAGCAAACATTTTCATCCGCAAGACACCGTTATTGAGGTTGATGGGCTTAAGATTGGTGCTGGTCACATGGTTGTTATGGCCGGTCCTTGTTCAGTTGAAAGTGAAGAACAACTTATGACAATTGCAAGGGCAGTAAAGGAAGCCGGTGCAAATATGCTCAGGGGTGGTGCTTTTAAACCGAGAACCTCTCCATACAGTTTCCAAGGTATGGAAGAGGAAGGGCTTAAGCTTTTAAAGCAGGCGAAAGAAGAAACGGGAATGCCCATAGTCACCGAAGTTATGGGTCAGGATACCTTTGATCTTGTTGAAGAATATGCAGATGTACTGCAAATCGGTGCGCGAAACATGCAAAATTTCTCTTTACTTAAACGTTGCGGAAAAAGCAATAGACCCATCTTACTTAAGCGTGGCTTATCAGCTACTATTGAAGAGTTATTGATGTCAGCTGAGTATATTCTTGCCAATGGTAACCCCAATGTAATTTTGTGCGAAAGGGGAATACGCACTTTTGAAACATACACCAGAAATACACTCGATCTTAGTGCCGTGCCCATGATTAAGGAATTAAGTCATCTCCCCATAATCATTGATCCTTCTCACGCAACAGGAAGATGGAGCATGGTAGAACCCTTGTCGAAGGCGGCTGTGGCCGTGGGGGCCGATGGCTTAATGATTGAGGTTCATCATCAGCCGGAGCGGGCTTTTTCCGATGGTGGGCAGTCTCTAAAACCTCAAAAGTTCGCGAGGCTTATGAAGTCAATTGAAGAATTGGTTGCGCTAAGAAATGTTGCGTGCAAATAAATTCTTTGATAGAAAGAGGTTGGCAAGATATGATTCAATTTCAGGAGATCGTCATAATTGGTCTGGGATTAATGGGAGGTTCACTGGCCTTAGCTTTAAGAAAATCAGGCTATAGTGGTAGAATTATTGGATGTGATCTCGAAAAGGATACTCTTCTTGAAGCCTTCAGAATGGGAATGATTGACGCGTATTTTCAAGATCCGAAATCAGCGGTAAAGAATGCTGATTTAGTTATTTTGGCCGTGCCTGTAGGCTACTATGCCGAGTTGTTCAGTGAAATTGCTTCTGCGGTAAAACAAGAGGTAATCGTGACCGATCTCGGTAGTGTAAAATCCTATGTTGAAGAAACTGCGAAAGAATTCTTCTTTGACAAAATTCAATTTGTGGGTGGACACCCAATGGCTGGTTCAGAAAAAGGCGGCATTCATGCCGCCAGCCCCACTCTATATGAGAATGCCTATTATTTCATTACACCCACTCCTGACACAAGGGAAGAGACCGTTGAAGCACTTGAAAATCTGGTGCGTAATATCGGTGCCTTTCCTGTTATAGTTAGTGCGAAGGAACACGATCAAATAGTCGCTAAGATTAGCCATTTGCCACATTTGGTTGCGGTAGTGTTGACCAATCTTCTGGGAAGAGAAGAGAATGTTTCTTGTTTACCTTTTGTTGGGGGCGGTTTTAGGGATACAACGCGTATAGCTGCGGGAAATCCTGATATGTGGAAGGATATTTTCTTTTATAATAAAGAAGAGATTTTGCTTGGTATTGAGGATTTACAAGACATTTTAAGTGAATTCGGAACTTTATTAAGTGATGGCGAGGAAGAACATCTTCTCACAACACTGGAAGAAGCGAAAGTAACCAGAGAACGCGTACCCCATACCGGTAAGGATTACATTCCGCAGATCTTCGACCTTATTATTGATGTCCATGATCGTCCGGGTGCTTTGGGTGATCTAACTAAGCTAATTGGGTCGGCCGGTCTTAGCATTAAGCAAATTGAAATCTTGCATGCAAGGGAAGGAGAAAAGGGCGCTATACGTATGGGGTTTGCCACTAAAGAAGAACAAGAACAAGCCTTCTATTTTCTTAGGTATGGCGGTTTCCGGTTTAGTTATCGCAAGGGGGTGGATTGATTTGCTAGAAGTACAAAAAGTTTCTAAGTTACAAGGAACTATAAAAGTAGCCGGAGATAAGTCGATTTCTCATCGGGCAATAATGCTCTCTAGTATTAGTCAAGGCGTGAGTACGATTAAGGGCTTTTTACAGGGTGATGATTGCAATAACACCATTGCTTGTTTTAGGCGATTAGGTGTGGAGATAGAAAACAAAAACGATGAAATTATCGTTCATGGTAGAGGCTTGCATGGTCTTCAAAAATCTGATCGTACCTTAGATGTGGGTAATTCGGGTACCACGATTAGACTGATTTGCGGGATACTCGCGGGGCAAAAATTTACAACCGAGATTACCGGCGATGGTTCCATCAGAAAAAGACCCATGGATCGAATTATTATACCTTTAAGGGAAATGGGTGCTAAAATCGAGGGGAAGAATGGCACAACTTTGGCTCCTTTAAAGATTGAACCGTCAGATCTAAATGGCATTGATTATAGTTTGCCAGTTCCCAGTGCTCAGGTAAAATCAGCAATTCTCTTAGGTGGATTGTACGCAATCGGTAATACCATAGTTCGCGAAAGTATTCCATCTAGGAACCACACAGAACTTATGCTTCAATCCTTTGGCGCAAATTTAAGTGATAAACAAGGTCAGATTACTTTGGCCCCATCACAACTGGAAGCGCAAGATATTTTAGTTCCCGGAGATATCTCGTCTGCCGCATTTCTAATGGCAGCCGCCGCAGGAATACCCGGATCTCATCTAATAATTCGTCAAGTAGGTTTAAACCCCACTAGAACAGGAATTATTGATGTGTTACGTGCCATGGGCGGAAAAATTGAAATGGATAATATCATAAACAGTGGCGGAGAAATCATAGGAGACATCATAGTAGAGGGAAAGCAACTACATGGAACTAACATCGGTGGAGATATTATTCCCAGATTAATTGATGAAATTCCGGTACTTGCGGTGCTGGCAGGGGTTGCAGAAGGTACCACAAGAATCACGGGGGCACAGGAATTAAAAGTAAAAGAATCAAATCGAATAACCTCAATGGTGACAGAATTAAACAAAATTGGTATTAGCGCCACAGAATTACCCGACGGCATGGAAATAGAAGGACCAAATGTAATCATCGGGGGAGAAGTTGAGAGCTATGGTGATCACAGGATTGCCATGGCAATGGCCATAGCCGGTCTATTTTCAGAGGAACCTATACGTATTCGTGAAAGCGAATGTATAGCAATTTCTTTTCCTGATTTTATGGAAACATTGTCTTCAGTTGCGAAATAAAGAAAGGGGACGTATTATGGACTTGGGATATTTGGGACCCGAGGGTTCCCATAGCTATTCGGCCGCTAAGCACTATGCGCCACATAAAAGGCTCATAGGAATGCAAAGTTTTGGTCAAATTATATCTGCCGTGGAAGGAGAAACCCTTTCTCAAGGGATCTTGCCAATAGAAAATTCTACAGAAGGTGCTGTAACCCAAGCAATGGATGGTTTGCTAGGTACAGAGAAAGTACGAATTCAAGGAGAAATTATTTTACGTATCCAGCATAACTTGCTCAGTACAGGTACAGATCCTGCCTCACTCCGCTATGTAATGTCTCATCCTCAGGCGATTGAACAATGCAGGGAATACTTTGCTCTAAGGCATCCTGAGATAAAGTTAATTCCCTGTGAGAGTACATCTAAAGCCTGCTTCTTGGCGAAGGAAAAAGGTCCGGAATACGGAGCAATTGCGCAGGTGGGTGCGGCGGCTTATAATGGCTTAAATGTTTTGCACGAAAATATTCAAGATAACATTCATAATCAAACCCGCTTTGTTATTATAGGTAGAGAGAGTACAGGTGAAACCGGGAAGGATAAGACTTCAATAGCCTTTTCTTTCCAAAGTGATTCTGCAGGCTGCTTACACGAAGTTCTAAAGGTGTTTGCTGACGCAAATGTGAATTTAACAAGGATCGAGTCAAGACCGGAGAAGATAGAATTGGGTAAATATATATTTTATGTGGATTTTCATGGCCACGAAAGAGAAATTAAGACCAGAATCATCTTAGATCAAGTTAGGCAAAGAACCAGTATGTTGAAGGTCTTTGGTTCTTATCCAAAGGGACAAGTTATTTAAGAGGGGTGATTTTAATGTTTCGATATCTTACCGCGGGTGAATCGCATGGAAAAGGTCTAGTCGGTGTTATAGAAGGTTTCCCTTCCAATGTAAAAATTGATTTAGATAAGATTAATCACGATCTCGGTAGAAGGCAAAAAGGATATGGACGTGGAGAGCGGATGAAAATAGAGCAGGATCAAATGAACATCCTATCCGGTATAAGGGGGGGTAAAACGCTAGGTAGCCCCATCTCATTTATGATTGAAAATAAAGATTATCAAAATTGGGAAGAGTACATGGATCCCATAGAAGGAAAAGAAGGAAACAGGAAGATCACTATGCCTAGGCCGGGTCATGCCGACCTGATCGGGGCATTGAAGTATGGATTCAGTGATATTCGAAACGTTCTAGAAAGAAGTAGTGCTAGGGAAACCGCGGCGAGGGTTGGGGTCGGTAGTTTAGCAAAGCAACTGTTAGATAATTTCGGGATAGAAGTGTTTAGTCATGTGATTTCCATCGGCGGTGCATCCGTTTACGAACAAATCTCTGATAAGGAATTGTTGGCACAGTCTGATAAGTCAGAGGTTAGGTGTTGCGATCCAAAAGCCGAAGCGGCCATGATAGAGGAGATCGAAAGGGCTAAAGTTGCGAAGGACTCTTTAGGAGGAATCTTTGAAATAAGAATTGTGGGTGTGCCTGCAGGTATTGGAAGTTATGTACAATGGGATCGTAAGCTTGATGCAAACCTAGCTTTCGCACTCATGGGTATCCAAGCTATTAAAGGTGTGGAAATCGGAGCCGGCTTTTGTGCTGGACGAAAACTCGGCTCGGAAATTCACGATGAAATATATCACGATGTTGATCGCGGCTATTATCGTAAGACCAACCGTGCCGGTGGAATTGAAGGTGGAATGTCTAATGGTGAAGATATAATAATTAGATGTGCCATGAAACCCATACCCACACTCTATAAACCTCTAAAAACGGTGGACGTTGAAACTAAAGAACAGGTACTTGCTACTGTGGAAAGAAGTGATACTTGTGCTGTACCCGCTGCTTCAGTAGTCGGGGAGATGGTGGCCGTTACCGTGATCGCACAAGAATTCTTGCGAAAATTCGGTGGAGATTCTCTAGAGGAGATTATGTCAAAATGGAAAAGCTACTAATTGATTTAGCTGAAAATAGTTATGAGATTCATGTAGGGGCAGGTCTATTAGAGCGAGTTCATGAGTATTTAGATCCGGTGGACAAACTTGTACTTATTACTGATGAAAATGTTGACGAGCTTTATGGCAAAGCCT
>DUPA01000168.1 GCA_012838515.1 Natronincola sp.
GCGACAATCGCGGATTTTTTTGCAGTTGAATATGAGACTATAGGAAAGAGCTTTTACAAGGAAATTCTTGATCAGGAAGGTGACGAACGATGATGCATGTTGTGGACTTGATTAAGAAAAAAAGGGATGGAAACCGTCTATCGCACTCGGAGCTACAGTTTTTAGTCGATGGGTATGTTAATGGTACAATTCCCGATTACCAAATGGCGGCTTGGAACATGGCTGTTTTTTTCCAAGGAATGGAGCCTGAGGAGATCACTGATTTAACTTTAACAATGGCTAAATCAGGTGATATGCTTGATTTGAGTGCTATCAATGGAATGAAAATCGATAAACACTCAACAGGGGGAGTTGGCGATACAACCACCCTGGTCGTTGCTCCTTTAGTGGCTAGTTTTGGAGTACCGGTTGCCAAAATGTCCGGAAGAGGTTTAGGCCATACCGGAGGAACCATCGATAAACTAGAAAGTATCCCCGGATTTAAAGTTGACTTGAAACCGGAAGATTTCGTCAATCAGGTTAACGATGTGGGAGTAAGTGTTGTGGGTCAAAGTGGTCAACTAGCCCCTGCAGATAAGCTTTTATATTCATTAAGGGATGTTACCGCCACGGTAGAATCAATACCATTAATTGCTTCGTCAATTATGAGTAAAAAAATAGCGGCAGGCGCAGATGCTTTCGTCCTCGATGTTAAGACGGGATCCGGCGCGTTTATGAAAAATCAGCAAGACGCTGTTAAATTAGCCAAAACAATGGTTCAAATAGGTCTGCATTCGAAGCGAACTACCGTTGCTATTATCACTGATATGAATCAGCCGTTAGGTCGAGGTATTGGTAATTCACTAGAGATCAAAGAGGCCATCTTGACGTTGCAGGGCTATGGAGCACCTAGGCTCACAGAACTATGTATTGAACTTGCGGCTATCATGATAGAACTTGCAGGAATTACTTCAAAAAGTGAGCGGGCTCGGGAATTGGTCAAGAAGAATTTAATGAATAAAAAAGCGTTAGTTAAATTCTCAGAGATGATAGAGGCACAAGGGGGAAATCCTTCGGTTATCGACGACTTATCACTTCTTCCTCAAGCATCTTTTCGGCAAGATATTCTTGCAACTAAAACAGGCTATATTACGGAAATAGACCCCATGGAGGTAGGTATTACCGCCATGCAACTAGGTGCGGGAAGGGAAAATAGAGATACTGTTATAGATCTAGGTGTAGGTCTTGAGTTAAAACATCAAATTGGGGATTTTGTGAACATGGGGGACACCTTAGCCACCGTTTATGCTAATGACAAACGCCTTTTGGAAGATGCGTTAGCAAGGGGAGCAAGTGCCTTCGTTTTGGATATGAAGAATCCGCCGCTACTTCCTTTAATTTATGGAAAAATCACTGCAGAAGACGTATAATGGGGCCTCCGGCCCCATATTTATTGTAGTGGGGAAGGAGGAAGGTCAATGCGCTTTCAATTTAAGTTTTTTATCATCTGCATTCTTATCTTACTAATGACCACACCAGTACCGGCTTTCGAGACTTCAGGCAAAGCAACTTTACTTATGGATGCTAATTCAGGAAGGATTTTATTTCAAGATAATCCTGACGAACAAGTCGGTGTCGCTAGCATTTCAAAGCTCATGACACTTGTGTTGGCTTTAGAAGCCTTAGAAAGGGGCGAGGTGAGTTTAAGCGATGAAGTTACGGCCAGTCCCTTAGCGGCAAGTAAAAGGGGGACACGAATCTGGTTAGAAGCCGGCGAAACACTTGATTTTCAGGAACTACTTTATGCCGTTGCCGTTGGATCTGCAAACGATGCCGCAGTTGCCATAGCTGAGTTCATTGCAGGTAGCGAACAAGGTTTTGTCGACTTGATGAACCGAAGGGCAAAAGAACTGGGTCTTAATAGCACTAAGTTTATTAACTCGAATGGTCTTTCGGAAAGTGACGATTCTTATAATGTCATGAGTGCTCTAGATGTAGCTAATTTGGCAATGCACGCCATGCAAGTGCCTAAATTAATGTCTTTTGTTTCCACTTATGAATATACCATGAGGGCTGATACCACCAAGATTCCGGTTCTGTGGAATGCAAATCGATTACTTAGGCGTTATTATGGTGTAGATGGATTAAAGACGGGCTATACGAAAGAGGCAGGCTATTGTGTAGTAGCAACTGCTGAACGTGATAAACTACGACTAATTGGCGTTATTCTAGGTCAAAAGACAGATGCAGATCGGGAGAAACAAGCGAGAGATTTATTAGATATGGGGTTTAGAAAGTATCAAAGTTTACAGTTTTATGAGAAAGGCACCGTAGTTGCAGATGTGGTTTGCCAAAATGGAGAACCTCGGAAAGTTAATGTGGTCGTTCCTGACGATTTTTATATCACAATTGAACGAGGTAAGGAATTGGATTTGGAGACAAGTATAAGTTTAGATCGGGAGATCACAGCTCCCATTGAGGTCTCGTCTGAGGTGGGCAAGTTGAAAGTATTATACGATGACGAAGTCGTAGGATTCAGCCCTTTAGTTTTAGATAGGAACATAGAAAAAGCCAGCATTATTTCACTAGCCTTTCGTTTAGTGCAATCATTGGCTCGCTCAGTGCATTAAAAAATGACAATTTTTGGTTTTCTGCAGGTATATTTATTCCAATCTAGAAAGAAATCACGAATTAGAATTTAGGAGGGAGAAATGTGCAATTTAGCTTAAAAGTTGTGGACAAAACACTAGTGGCTACTCTTGAAGGCGAACTTGATCTTCATAAATCACCGGAATTTAAAGAAGAAATCACTATGCTTTTTAATCAGCATCCTGAGATACGTTATTTAATAATGGATGTTGAAAGAATGACTTTTATCGATAGTTCAGGGTTGGGAGTTATTTTAGGACGATTTAAGGAACTTCAGACTAGGGGTGGAAAATTATATTTTGTTAATGCTAATCCTAGAATTAGGCGCATTCTCCAATTGTCCGGTTTTGAAAGGATTTCTTCTTTTAAGAAATCCACAGATGAGGTTTTAAGCCAAGTTAGGGGGGCGAAATAAATGACAGATAAAAATTGGGTGAAAATTGAATTTGCCAGTGATACAAAAAACGTTGCTTTCGCTCGTACGGCCTTGGCATTGTTTGCTTCGCAGTTAGACTGGACACTTGACGAAATTGAAGATATTAAAGTTGCGGTTTCGGAAGCTGTTTCTAATTCTGTAATTCACGGATATGAGTTGCAAGAAGGAGTT
Organism: Natronincola sp.; assembly: GCA_012838515.1. GTDB lineage: Bacteria > Bacillota > Limnochordia > Darwinibacteriales > Darwinibacteriaceae > DUPA01. The sequence goes on from DUPA01000168.1 coordinate 3,236, forward strand.
ATCAAGCTAGAGGCCTCTTACGAAGAAGACATCTTAACGATTTCGATTGAAGATTTTGGAAAAGGAATTACAGACATCGCGCAAGCAAAAGAAACCGGTTATAGTAGCATTCCTGAGGAGAGAATGGGTCTTGGGTTTACTTTTATGCATGAATATATGGACGAAGTAGTCGTCCTTTCTGAGATTCAAAAAGGTACCAAAGTCACCATGAATAAAAAGGTGCAAGCACAAGAAGGTTCGTGATTGTGATGGACGTTGATATAACTAGAGAGTTAATACTTCGTTCTCAACAAGGCGATCTAGAAGCTCGTGAGCAGTTAGTGCAAGATAATTTTGCCCTTGTTAGAAGTGTTGCGCGCAGATTTTTGGAACGGGGAATTGAATATGACGACTTAATACAAATAGCTTCACTGGGTTTGGTAAAAGCTATTAATGACTTTGACTTAAGTTATGAAGTTAAATTTTCAACATATGCCGTGCCAAAAATCATTGGAGAGATCAGACAACATTTACGGCGAGACTCAACAATTACAGTTTCCAGGTCAATTAAAAAGTTAGCGTCGGAGGTTATAAGTGTTAAGGATTCGCTAGGACAAAGGCTAGGAAAAACACCCACAATTTCGCAAATTGCGTCAGAATTAGGTGCCCAACGCGAAGAGGTTGTTGCGGCCCTCGAAGCAGTTGCCCCAGTACAATCCTTACAAACACCTTTAGATGCAGGGGAAGATGGATCGTCTGAGTTACAAGACTTGTTAGGCACGAACGATAGAATTGAGCATTTATTTCTTAAACACGCTTTAGAACGACTAGAAGCACAAGAGAAACGAATCATATTTTTACGTTATTTCGCCGAAAAGAGCCAATCTTATGTGGCAGATAATCTCGGTATCTCGCAAGCACAAGTATCTAGAATTGAAGCACGAATCATACGCCAGCTAAGGTATGACTTGTAGAAAAGAGGATAATCTTGATTGCTGATCTTCATTTACACACAACAGAGTCTGACGGTACATGGTCGCCTGTTGAAGTGGTTCGAAAAGCCATTGAAATAGGTTTATCCGCGATAGCCATAACTGATCACGATACTACATCCGGTATTGAAGCGGCCATTGAGACCGCAGGAGGTGATTTAGAGGTTATTCCAGGTATAGAATTTAGTACAGCTTCTTCCAACGGAGAAGAAGTACATATCTTAGGTTTATGGATTGATGCGGAATTTGCGGAGCTACAAGATCGGTTATTATTTTTTAGAGAATCGCGAGTTAAACGCAATAGAAAGATATTAGAGCGTTTAAATGATCAAGGAATTGATATAAGTCAAGAGGATGTATTGAGGTATGTCCATGAAGATATATATAGCCGTAGTCATATCGCTTCTGTGCTTGTGGAGAAGGATATTGTAAAGACAAAAGGAGAAGCTTTTGAAAAGTTTTTGGCTCAAGGTGCCCCGGCATATGCCGAACGCCCCAAATTTTTGCCCCAAGAAGCAATAGAACTTATAAAAAGGGCAGGGGGCGTACCTGTTTTGGCCCATCCGGGTTTGTTGAAGGATCTAAATATTGTTCCCAGTCTGGTGCAGGCGGGCTTAGTGGGCTTGGAGGTCATTCATTCTGCTCATACAAAAAAGCAGACGAAGTTTTTCCTAGAGTTTGCAAAAAATCACAATCTTTTGCCTTCCGGTGGTTCTGATTGCCATGGACCAAAAGGAAAAGATGAGGTCTATATCGGTCATTTTACAATTCCAATAACGTGGAAAGAGGATCTATTTAAAAAGTCCAAGAACCACTAGGGCATCATTTCCAGCAGGGCATTAAATCTGTCCCTCGAATATTGCTATAAGAATCTCCTTAAGTTTAAATTAGAAGTCGCAGGCTAATTCGGATCTTGAGGGAGTTGGAGGAATGTCTGAAATAAAAGGGGCTAAAATAGTTTTACAACTTGTGAGGTCCCAGCGCTATCAGGTTCATTATCACATTGTGTTGCTAAACGAGGCAATCGGAGAAGTTGAACTCGATCATATTGCTTGGCGTAGTGGGGAGGCCGAATTGAAAATTTCTATTACGAATGAGGAATTTCGTAATCGGGGCTATGGAACCGATGCAATTATGACTATCTTGAGTCATGCATTTGAAAAAATGAACTTAAAACGGGTTTATTTAAGAGTTCATGGCACAAATGCACAGGCGTTAACGTGTTATTCTAAAGCAGGTTTCAAAAAAGAAGGTAGATTGCAACGCCTTACTCCACAGGGGGAGAAAGAAGAAATCTTTCTTATGGCAATTAAACGAAGCCAATTCCTGAAGCAAAGCAAAGGGGAATCTTGCGCAGTTTAGAACCGCTTTATTGCGGTTCTTTTTTTTACTTGTTTTATCCCCCATAAGGAGCTTGTCTTTGCGAAGTGTATTAGGAAAACTCCATGTATAGGCAAGGATTATTTAAGGTAGTGTCGAACAAAGCAATGTATGTCTTTTTTATGTTAATCTTAAACGGAGGGGTATGAATGCTTAGAATTTTTGAACTCGGTGGTCCTGTAATGATTCCATTATTCCTTTGCTCGGTTTTTGCTGTTGCTGTAGGTATCGAACGATTGTGGTTTTTAGTCAGGACCCGCATCGACACTGAGGATCTATTAGAGGATGTGAAGTTATCTCTAGGTCAAGGTAAGGTGCTAGAAGCAATGCAGATCGCAAAAAAATCCAGAGGACCCGTTGCTAGTGTAATCGCAGCCGGGATCGCGTTTTACGATCATGAAAGAGATGAAATTAAAGAGCACATGTTAGCTGTGGGAAAAGAAGAGATTTACAAAATGGAGCGCCGCATGGGAGCCCTTGATACAATTGTAATGATTAGTCCGCTTTTGGGAATTTTAGGTACTGTAACAGGTATTATAAGTAGTTTTAATGTTATGGCCGCTCTAGAAGGTGTTGCTCAGGCGTCTGCACTTAGTTCAGGGATTGCCGAGGCATTAATTACTACAGCAGCCGGTTTAATCATAGCCATTCCCACAATGGCTTTATCATCATATTTAAATGGAATAATCAATAAGCAAGTGGCCGATTTAAATAAAAAATCAATGGAAATGCTTAATATCTTAGATTCAAGGGGTGAATTTTAATGCACTTTGAACGAACCAGGAAAAAAAGTAAAAGTCCAGATATTCTCCCAATGATTGATGTTGTCTTTTTTTTACTGGTGTTCTTTATGATATTCACAACGATTAAGACTACGCCCCTTGGTTTAGATGTTGAATTACCCAAGGCAGTTACGGGTAACCCTCAAGACACCAGTAGTTTTGAAATTCTTGTTGATAAGAACGGGCTTTTTTATATAGGCGGGAAATCCGTGACCGGTGCCGAATTAAGACAAGCGTTAGATCAACGCATAAAAGTTAATCCTGATGTTTTTGTAGTCGTGAAGGCTGATAAAGAAGTCATGTATGAGCACGTTGTCAAGGCTCTTGACCATATCAGAGGAGTAGGAGGCTATAAATTAGGATTAGCCGTTGAGCAAGATTCTTAGTGGAAAGGAGAGAAGGCATGTATAAACCTTTTGACGAAGAACCAAAACTAATTCGTTTTGTTTTAGTCTCCTTAATTTTACATGGACTTCTTTTTATAGCATTACCGAATTTAGGTTCTCTCCTCGAAGCTGATATACCCGGTATGGCGGGAGGTGGGATTATCCAAGTCATGCATGTCGAAACTTCTGTAAACCCCCGCATGTCTCCGGTTACAGATCGTTTTTCCCAAAGTACCATCCCGAAAGTTACCGAACCTAAACCGATTCCTGACTCCGAATCCGAAGATAATCCCATTGCACAACCGAAAATACCTGAGGTTCCTCAGCCCACGGTTGAGCATTCTAGACCTAAGGAAGTTGAGGATGATTTGGAAGAATCTGAAGTTGTGGAAAAACCTTTGGAAGAGTCGAAAGAAGAGGACCAAAACGTTGAATCGGTTGGTACGGGTGATGTTATTACTGATCCCGATGGACCTGAAGTAGTTATTGAATCCCAGGAAAAAGAGGAGACAACTCCTTCGCAAGAGGAAAAGGAAGAAGAACAGGACTCTCAAGCTGATGTGCAGACCACACATGAAAACAGTAGTGGTTCCGGTACGGGTATAGATGGTTCCGACGACACTTCGGGCACCACCCAATCCGGTGAAGGTACTGCAGAAAGTGCCCCACCATTACCTGCACCTCCACCAAGTGGTCATTCGCTGCATATTGGCGGCGGCAATCCGCTTTATCCTAAGAATGCTGAGCATGATGGGGTTGAAGGCACCGTTCTCTTGGTATTGCATGTTTCTGCCAGTGGTGAGCTAAGTAATATAATTATCAGTAAATCATCGGGAGACGAGCGCTTAGATAATCAAGCAGAACGATACATTAAGGAGATGTGGTCATTACGTCAAATGCCCTATGATTATAGTTTGGATATAGGGGTTGTTTTTACCAAAGAGGAAAACAGATTTAGAAGTAGCATAACTTATGGCGATGTAAACTGGATGAATGTACCTTAAGGGGGGATAGAGTATATGGCAAAAAAGTTATTTTATACCTTACTTGCGTTGCTTACTATCTCGCTTTCAATTACGTTTTTTAGTGTCGTGGGCGTGAAAGCATCTAATGTTGAAATAGACAACGATTATATTAGGATTGTAGTAAACAACTCCGAGGAGAATCGCGGTAGATTTTCGGTAGGAACCACCGGTGGTGACCCAGATCGGGATACCGATCAAAACAAGCATTTAATTTATGGCGGTGACGATCCGTGGACCTCATATACAACCGTAAGGGTTGGCAATTTGAATTGGGTTTATGGAAGCCCCACTGACAGAAGAGCAGGTTATGATGGTCTCTACGGAGAAATGGTGCAAGAACCAACTGTGGAAAATGGAACAATTCAGAGTAGCTGGAAATTGGGACCAATTCAAGTGTGGCAGATCTTAAGTCTATCAAGAAGCACGACCACGGGCTTGCTTGACACAGCACGAATTGAGTACCATGTAAAAAACAATGATTCATTAGCACATATGGTAGGTTTGCGATTGATGTTAGATACCATGTTGGGTTCCAATGACGGTGCGCCGTTTCGTGTGGAAGATAAAGGTTTAGTATCGGACAGTGTTTATTATTCTGAGAATATGCCCGAATTTTGGCAAGCGTTCGATTCCTTAACTAACCCGCGAGTCATGTCGCAAGGAACATTAAAAGGTCCTGATACCACCACACCCGATCGTGTTTACTTTACTAATTGGGGTAGCGTAGCTGATAGTCCTTGGAATTTTGATTTTACGCCCGGACGAGATTTCACACGTATTGGCGAGTACGAACTAGATAGCGCAATTAGTATGTTTTGGGATCCCAAACCCCTTGGTCCAGGCGAAACCAGAAACTATGTTTCCTATTATGGACTTGGTGGTGTAACAATCGCCCCAGGTGAGTTGGTACTCGGAGTTACATCTCCTGCACAGATAACATCTGATCCTGATAAGGATGATTCTTTCTCTGTTATTGCATACGTACAAAATGACGGAAAAGGCATGGCGCGAGGGGTAGAAGCTAAAATTAACTTGCCTGATGGACTAGAATTAGTAAATAGTCCGGCTCAGATAAAGCTTAGTGATCTTGATGTTCAAGAGACAACACAAACTAGTTGGCAAGTTCGAGCAAAGAATGCCAAAGATGGTGTTTTAACCTTCGAAGTAGAGGTCACTTCTATAAATAGTGAGCCTAACAAAGCAAGACGCCAGATCAATGTTTTAAGTCCTGCAAAAGTTAATTATATGTTTAGCGGACCGCCTGAGTTGAGGATTCGCGATGAAAAATACAATCCGTCAACATTCGAAGCAAAGGCGGTTGTTCGCAATGATGGTGGAACGGCTTCATATGGCAATTCGTTCGAAATCTTAATTCCCTATGGATTAGAATTGGTACAGGGACAAAGTGCCACGAAGTTTACGGGAACAATCGAACCAGGTGAAGAAGTAGCGTTTAGTTGGTTACTCAAACCTAAAATCGGGGCTTCAGGGACACTTGCCTATTCGTTAAAGACTGGAAATAGTTCGCAAAGTGGACGGAATTGTTTTATAATTGTGCCTGAGCTTAAACCGAAGGTTTGGGTCGGGGCCCCCGTAAAAGGTGGTTCTAACCAGATTCGGGAAGGGGACTACTTTTCCGTATCGGTTTGGGCTACTAATATTCCTGACTTTTTTGGAGCAGACTTAGATTTAAACTTTGATAGCGATTATTTAGAGGTTGTAGGTAAAACGCTTGACATTTCGAGAGGTTCGCTTTTTATAGACGATTTAAGTAGGGAAGTAGTTTGGAAAATGCCTTCTGTCTATAATTCCACCGGTGAGCTCATTGGTCTAAAAGGAGATAGGGGACCAAATAATTCCCTTAATCTTGCTTATGGAACTTTAGTTACGATCCATTTTTATGCCAAGAAGGCCGGTGACCCCGAAATTAAGATTAAGGATGCTAAACTATATACATCAGATGGGGTTCATTACTCCACAGATATAAAGGTTGAACATCAAAAATTTAGAATCGAACAAGCTCGGTGAGGAGGTTAACTAAGTGAGTAAGAAGAGAATTGTCTATGGTGTAGTAATGGTGATGTTACTTAATATGTTAGGACCGGTAGTTGCTTCGGCCAAAATTACGGATGTGGCTGTGGATCATTGGGCATATCATTCCGTAAATACTGTTGTTAACGAGGGGTATCTAACGTTTTTTGAAGACGGTACATTTCAAGGTAGTAGAGCTGTTGATAGATATACTTTAGCAAGTGTCGTTGCACGCCTTTTAGACGATATTGAAGTTGGGCGTTTGCGAGGTTCCACTGGAGACCTAAGTGTGGTTAGAGAGTTATCATTGGACTTCGAACAGAATTTGGCTAGATGGTATGCTAGTGAAGCCAGATTCAGAGAAGATCTTCAGCAAGCAAAACAGAACGCCATCGCTTCGGAGGAGCGCCTTAGTCGCGTTGTAAGTGCCCAAGTTAATTTAGAGGAAAAACTTCAGGAAGTGCGGGAAAGAGTTAATGGTTTGCAGAATCAGTTTGGTGCAATCAATACAGAAGTTGGTCAACAAAGCGGAGATTTAAAGGAGAAAGAAGAGAGATTAGGTCAGATGCTTGTTGCTGTGGAAGTATTACAGAAAGAGTTAACAGAGCACAGCAATGCCATTGATGATATGACCAATTGGATGGGTGAAAAGGATGCTGTTTTTGCTACTTTACAGAACACCGATAGTAAAATGTCACGAGAAATAGATAATCTTAAGCAAGAGAATCACGATCTAGAAAAAGATCTAAATAACCTTTCGGTCCTGCTACAATGGGAGACTAAAAAGAGAACTGAGTTAACGACTGAGCTAAGTAATACTAAAGCCGAATTACGAACTACCAAAGCCCAAGTTATTGAACTTGAAGACTTTAAGCGTAGAATTGGCAGCGATGCCAGTGCACAAGAAAATGCAGCGTTGATTCGTGAGCAAAGGCTTGAAAGAAGAATCAAGGAAATTGAAGATGAATTCGATTCATATCAGGTAGCTTCTGAGAAAAAAGTGAAGTCAGCTAAAACCATGTCCTTTATTGCCATTGCTTTAGCTGCAGTAGGTGCTGTACTAGGATTTATGCCCAAATAAAACTGAATATTACGCTAAGCTAAGAATTAGAGGCTCTGATCGCTAGATGACTAGCGATTAAAGCCTCTTTTTGTATATTTATTTCTAATTTCAGCATAATAAAAAGGATACACAGAAGGGAGGCAAAAAATGCAAGCACAGCAATATCGGGAACTTGTTAAGAAGAAAAAACCAACTAGAAATAGTTTCAAAAATATGTTTTGGGCCTTTATCATCGGCGGAGCGATTTGTGCTTTGGGTCAAGTTTTCTTAGATATCGCGACAGCATTAGAGCAAACCAAGGCCGAAGCCTCTGCAGTAACTTTGGCTGCAATGATCTTATTGGGAACAATTTTGACCGGTCTAGGTGTATATGATGAGATAGCGGAATTGGGAGGCGCCGGTGCCGCAGTTCCCATCACAGGTTTTGCAAACACTGTGACTTCGGCTGCTATGGAATTTAAACGAGAAGGTGCTATACTTGGCATGGGTTCTAAAATGTTTATTATCGCAGGTCCGGTAATTGTCTACGGTATTTTATCTGGGTTTTTTGTTGCTCTAATTAAATCAATTGTTCTTGGTTTGTTCTAAAGAGGTGAATTCGAAATGAACAGGATAGGTGAAAAAACAGTAACCTTTGATAAACAACCCCGTATAATCACAAGTTACACAATTGTAGGTCCATTAGAAGGTTTAGGACCACATGCACTGACATTCCAGGAGATCATGCCAGATATATCTTTGGGTCAAGATACGCCTGAAAAGACAGAACGCTTAATATTGGAAATGGCCATTGAGAAGACATTACAATCCCATAATTTAAAAGCAGAAGACATACAGTTTTTAATCGCTGGTGATCTTTTAAATCAAATTGGTACTTCAGCCTTTAGTGCTCGGGGCTATTCAATTCCGTTTCTTGGGATTTATGGGGCCTGCTCAACTTTTTGTCAAGCACTGGGTTTAAGTTGCATGTTGATTCAAGGCGAGTTTGCTCAAAAGGTGTTGATCGGAACAGCAAGCCATTATCAAACTGCTGAGCGTCAATTCCGTTACCCCATAGAGCTTAATATTCAACATGTGGCAACCAATCAACACACGGTTACAGGTGGAGCATCTGCCGTAATCAGTGTAGATGGAGAAGGACCACGAATCATCGATGCCACCTTTGGATCAATAACTGACTATGGATTAAAAGATGCAAATGACTTAGGAAGCGCAATGGCTCCCGCTGCATTTTCAACTCTAAAGCAACATTTGACTGACACGGGGAGAGGTCTAGATTATTACGATGTGATTCTCACAGGTGATTTAGGCATACAGGGAAGTAAAATGCTAAAACTCCTTTTGGAACAAGAAAACTACTCTGGGTTAGAGCGTCTAGAGGACGCAGGTGTCCAAATTTATGGTACAAATCAACAAGTTGGTGCAGGTGGAAGTGGAAGTGCATGCGTTGCTGTCATGACTTTAGGTTATTTACTTAATAAACTGAATTCCGGCAAAGTAAAAAAAGCATTAGTCATTGCCACAGGAGCCATGTTGAGTTCCTTAAGCGTATTACAAGGAGATAGTATTCCTTGTGTTGCCCATGCTATCAGTATAGAAGGATAAGGAGGACTTAATGTGCAATATTTAATTGCTTTTTTGATCGGGGGCGCAATTTGTGCCATATCGCAACTAATTCTTGACTATACAGAATGTCCTCCGGCATATATCTTAGTAGGCCTTGTGAGCTTGGGAGCCATACTCAATGGATTGGGCATATATGAACCTTTCCAAGAGTTTGCCGGAGCCGGCGCCTTGGTTCCTGTTTTAGGATTTGGAAGTTCAATTACCAGCGGAATGATTTCTGAGGTTAAACGTCTAGGGTGGGAAGGCTTGTTCACAGGTGCATTTGAAATAACCGGCCTGGGACTTGCTGCTTCCATCGTTTTTAGTAGCATCGTTGCCTTGTTCCGCAAGCCATACAAATAGGTTGACAATTTCAGTACTTAGAGTTTATTGAAGGCACCAATCAGGTGATGATTGGTGCCTTTACTATGCAGTCTTTACTTGGATCAACTACTATATTTCGCGAATTATAAGGGGAAATAAAGTCATTGAATGTTTGACGGCTGGTTTGCTGATGGCGAATTCACAGAAAAAGTCACAGAAATAAAGTACGGGAGTTCCGGGAACATTGATCTTTATGCTAAATGGTTACCTTTCACGTTTGATCCGCACACTGGCACCATCACGGCATATAATACTACAGGCGGTGAATATGTAATAATACCGGCCAAGATTAATGATGTTGAAGTGATTGTCCCAGAGGCATTTTTAGGGAAAAATTTAAAATCTGTTGATATACCCTTTGGCGTAACCGGACTATAAGCAAATGCATTTCGTGCAAATCAACCAACATTAGTAGAGATTCCCGATAGTGTAACCTTAATCGGGGAAAAAGCATTCGCATATAATGAGTTGGCAGAAGTGATACTACCGGCGAATATCAAAATCTTTTTTGAAGCCTTTTACAGAAATTATTATCTTAAAAAAACTCAGATTGGTGATAATGCTGAACTAGATCAAAGTAGCTTTGATGATAGCTTAATACAATCATATCAAGAACATGGTAAAGGTACTTATGATAAACAAGGAGACGGTAGTTGGATCAAGTAGTAACTAAGAACCAAACCTCGTGTTAATAATGAACTGTTCTCTGCTAGATGGACAATTTTAATAATTGAAATTTATGGAAACACCAATCAGTTGATGATTGGTGTTTTTACTAAGCAGTTTTTTTACCTTTTAAAGCAAACTCTTGATATCGCCGATAGATAAATTAGAGATATATATTATCAATCGGAACATTAATAAATCATGATAAAACATGGAAGTATTAGAAGGAAATGACCTGCATCAAGGCGAATTAGTTTAGCAAAATGCAGTCTTCATGGAAGGAGGATCTTTGTGGAAGAGAGACAAATTGTTGTATTTCGTTTACACACCGAAGAGTTTGGTGTGGGCATCACTGATGTTCGAGAAATCGTTAAACCTAGGCATATTACTAAGCTTCCTCATGTCGATGACTATATTGAAGGCGTTACCAATCTTAGGGGTGAAGTTATTCCCGTGATCTGCTTAAGAAAACGTTTCGGAATTGAGGCCCAAGAGGACACGGCCGATACCCGCATTATTATTCTCGAGGTTAATGATAGTATGGTGGGTTTTATTGTTGATGCTGTCACTGAGACACTTAGAATTTCGGAAAATGCAATTGAACCACCACCGAGTAGTGTTGCTGGTTTACAAGCAGATTACCTAGCAGGTGTCGGTAAGTTTGAAGATCGGTTATTGATTCTGTTAGAAGTTGATAAGATTCTAACGAGCGAGGAACAAATCCAACTCGAGAGCCTAACCATCGACGACGTTGCTGCCACTGAATAGAGTGGTTTGCTTAAGAACTTCAAAATAATATCCGATATAAATTAGAGGGTTCCCCCTCTATTCAAGTTATTCGCGTAGGAGGTGGGTTAGTTGCAAGACATTTTAACGCAAGATGAAATTGATATGCTTATTAGTGCTGCTTCGGAACCAGATCAGGATCTTGAAGAAGAGATGTTCGGTGATGACGAGCAAATTTATGATTTTAGTAGACCTAACAAATTTTCTAAAGATCACTTTCGTGCATTGCAAAGAATCCACGAGCAGTTTTGCCGAACTTATTCTGGGTTTATGTCTGCCAAACTTCGGAATAGAGTAGAACTTAGGGTGCAATCAATTGAGCAACTGCTTTTTGGAGACTTTGTAACATCTTTGCCTAACCCATCTGTCCTTAGTATCTTTAAAGTTCTTCCGTTGGAAGGATATGCAATTATGCAGATGACACCTGATATTGCATTTTTGTTGCACGATCGCCTCTGCGGAGGTGATGGTGAGCCCATAGATAGAACAGGTGGACTAACAGATATAGAAACAGCAGTTTTGAAACGTCAAGTAATAAATGTGTTTTCTTCATTTTTAGGAGATGCATGGCAAGAAGTAACCGAATTGAATTTTCAGCTTGATTATATGGAAAACAATCCGCAATTCTTGCAACTCGCATCGGATCGAGATGTTATTGCTGTAATTACCATGCGATTTGAATTTGGACCTATAAATGAAATGATTAGTATTTGTTTGCCACACAGAACTTTAGAGCCGATTATGAAAGACTTGACGCAAATCCGGTTATTTGAATCATTACATCAGCCCGATCCTAAACGAATTGATTATCTAAAACATAAGGTTAGAACGGCTATCATTCCCGTTGAAGTCGAATTGGGCAGAACAACCGTAGCAGTTGAGGATCTTTTGGGTTTATCCGAAGGTGATGTCATTCCGTTAAATAAAAAGAAGAATGAAACTTTAGACATTAAAATCGGTTCCATGACTAAATTTAAGGGAACGGCCGGCAGGTTAGGTTCACGATTAGGTGTAGTAATTACAACGGTATGTGACAATGATAACGAGATTAACGGAGAAGGGGGAAACTCAAGTGAGTGATGAAATGATGACTCAGGAAGAACTGGATGCCCTTCTAAGTCAACAAGCGCCAAAAACGGACCAAGATTTTGAACAAGATATATCCACCGATGAACTTAATATTGATGATTATTTGTCATCAATAGAACAAGACACACTTTCCGAAATCGGCAACATATCTATGGGTTCAGCTGCCACCGCTTTGAGCTCATTAGTAAGCCGTAAAGTGCGAATAACTGTACCGAGGGTGTTCATGAGTACTCCCGGAAAAGTTGCAGAATCTTATCCTGTACCCTGCATCGTTGTAAGGGTTGGTTATATAGAGGGATTACAGGGTTCAAACATTTTAGTCATCCGGGAGCAAGATGCACTCGTAATAGGAAATTTGATGATGGGCGAAGACGGTACAAACGTACCGGATACCCTAGATGAGATTTATCTCAGTGCAGTAACTGAAGCAATGAACATGATGATGGGTTCGGCTTCCACTGCAATGTCTAATTTGTTCGGACAACTAATTGATATATCTCCACCGGATACAAGCCGCAGGGATTTGGGTAAGGATTCCTTGAGTGATCAAATTCCTGAAAAGAACGAAGTTGTAATTGTATCATTTCGCATGGAAATAGAGAATCTTGTTGATAGTACCATTCTACAAATTATTCAATTGGACTTCGCAAAAGAAATGGCCGCTCGTTTGTTGCCCGAGGATGCACAAGCTGAAAGTGTTACAGCTGCTCCAGAGGTTGAGCCAACACCAATTGAAGAAGAAAAAGTGGAATGGGGAGATTTAAGAGAGCAAAGTATGGAGGGAGCAGAACCGGCTCCGCAACCACAATTTGTTTCACAAATGGATTTAGGCAATGTTAACGTTGACCTAATTCGAGATATTCCCGTTCAAGTTCGGGCAGTTTTAGGTCGCACACGTATGTCCATAGATAATATTTTACGTTTAGGTCCCGGGCATATTATGGAATTAGAATCTTTACATGGTGAGCCCATTGAATTATTTGCTAATGATACTCTCATTGCTCGAGGAGAAGTAGTTGTTGTAGGTGAACAGTTCGGCGTGCGAATTACCGAAATTGCCACACAGAAAGATCGCATTGTAAGTGTCAGGTAATTTCTGAAGGGGGAAGTCCATGGATATCAATGCATTTAAAGAAGTATTTGTAGCTGAAGCTCGCGACTATTTACAGTCTCTAAATGAAGACCTGCTCAGTTTCGAGCAAAACACCGATGATATAGCCACCGTTGATGAAATGTTTCGGGCGGCACATAGTTTAAAAGGGATGGCCGGAACCATGGGATTCGACGAACTAGCCGAATTCACTCATGAAATGGAAAGTGTTTTGGACCTTTTGCGAACACAAGAATTGGAACCAACTCCAGAAGTTATTAATGTTTTATTTGGGTCATTGGATACTTTAGAAGTGCTCTTAGAAGAGACAATTAGTGAAGGGGAAATTAGTCCATATAAACAGCAGATTGCCACACTTGAGGCACTAACAACCCAAGAACCGATTATATCAATGCCTTTTTCTGAAAAATCAGAAAATCAAGTTGCAGTTGACTTAGACGAGTTTAATAGAGAAACGATTAAGCAAGGTATAAGTCAAGGTTTTAGTGCTTATACAATTATTGTTAGTTTAAGAGATAACACAATTTTGAAATCTGTTCGTGTATATACGATTTTTCAGGCTTTAGAGGATGTAAGCACTATCATTCAAAGTAACCCTTCAGCCCAAGACCTAGATGATGAAAAATTCGATCTTACTTTCGGTCTCATAGTACTGACTAAGGAAAAAAGAGATGATATTAAGCAACTTGTGGAAAATATTCCGGAGATAGCTAATGTGGAGATTAGAGAGACTGACTTATCCGAAAAGATTGAGGAAGAAGTGATAGTTGCAAATGGTCAACCGGATATGACAGTAAAATCTAAAGAAGTTTCTTCAAAGAAAACTCGTACAGCTTCGCGCCCTTCCAGAACTGAAACTCTTGTAAGAGTTGAAACAGAGCGACTAGATAAGCTCATTAATCTCGTGGGAGAGTTGGTTATCAGTAGGACGCAAGTGGTTGAGATGACAATTGAAGGTGATGATTCCGTTCAAAAAACGGCACTGGCCCAATTAGATCGGGTCACAACCGAACTTCAGTATGCCGCCATGAGTTTACGTATGGTTCCCATTAAGCAAGTGTTTGATCGTTTCCCTCGAATGGTTAGGGACTTGGCACAAAGTAGTGGAAAAGAGATTAATCTTGAGGTCTTCGGAGAGATGACCGAGTTAGATCGTTCCATCGTAAATCAAATCGGCGATCCCTTAGTTCATTTGATAAGAAATTCAATTGATCACGGGCTCGAAACTGCTTCTGAACGTATTGCTAAAGGAAAGCCGGCGATGGGAACAATTCGCCTGGAGGCACGTCATGAGGGAAGCCATATTTTAATTGAAATAGCCGATGATGGACAAGGCCTTAACATTGAGAAAATTAGACAAAAAGGTATTGAACGCGGTTTAATTGCCGAAGACAACGGAAGTCTATCGATGGAAGAAGCTGCGGAACTTTTATTTCACCCTGGATTCAGTACTGCCATCGAAGTCACTGACCTTTCTGGCAGGGGGGTTGGACTAGATGCAGTAAAAACAACTGTTGAATCACTAAGTGGTACTATCGAACTAGAGTCTGAACCGGGACACTCTACGCGTACTGTTATCAAATTACCTTTAACATTAGCAATAATTAAGGCGCTTTTAGTGGTCGTTGACGGAGAAACCCTGGCAATTCCCATTCAAGCGGTACGGGAGAATATCCAAGTTGAAAAGAATCAAATTAAAACAGTTCAACAAAAAGCAGTCATAATGCTAAGAAACGAAGTCTTGCCTCTTTACGACTTAGCCGAAAGTTTAGGATTTAATCGTTTGGATTCACCTGGACCTTTCCCGGTTATAATTGTTGAAATGCGCGGTCAAAAAGCCGGATTTATTGTGGAAGATCTGATTGGTCAGCAAGAAATAGTGATTAAATCCCTAAGTGGTATCGGTAAGGATATTCAAGGTATTGCAGGGGCCACTGTGCTTGGCAATGGTAAAGTAGCGCTTATTTTAGACAATAGTACGCTTATAAGATAGGAGATGAACAAATGTCCAAAACAGTATTGATTACAGATGATACCGCTTTTATGCGGATGACGTTGAGGAATGTAATTGAGAAAAATGGCTATTCAGTTGTGGGTGAGGCGGGGGATGGAGAGGAAGCCGTTGCATTATATAAGGAATTGCAACCGGATCTAGTTACAATGGATATTACTATGCCGAAGATGGATGGGATCACCGCCATTAAAGAAATCATGAAAATAGACTCTGATGCTAAAATAATTGTATGTAGCGCTATGGGTCAAAAGCCCATGGTTATAGAAGCTTTAAGTGCTGGTGCTAAAGATTTTTTAGTGAAACCATTTGATGCTGAAAGGGTAGTAGAATCCTTACGAAAAATTGGGTCGTAGGGGGTGCGATAATGCAAGAGGCAAAATTGGATTTTTTAAAAGAATTGGCAAATATCGGAACAGGACATGCAACTACCGCATTATCCCAGATGCTTAGCGGTAAGCTATTTCAGCTAGTTGTTCCTGAGGCTCGCTTATTGCACTTTGAAGAAGCAGCTCGTTTTGTTGAAAGTCTGGAACAAGTGGTGGTTGGTATTTTCATAGTAGTATCGGGAGACGTGAAGGGGCATATGGCTTTTCTTCTTCCCGTAGACAGCGCCATGGTCTTAGTACGGCTCTTAACCGGAGATGATAGTGGAGAGGTTAATGATATGGCACTTTCAGCATTGCAGGAAATTGGCAATATTATGATCACCTCTTACTTAAACGCTCTTTCTAAAATGACAGATCTACTTATGGCTCCTAGCGTGCCCGGAGTAGCAGTGGATATGGCCGGTGCTATTTGGCAAAGTGTTCTGGCCGGTGCACAAGTAATCAATGAAGTGACCCTTATTCGTACAGAATTTTATGCCGATGGAGAATCAATAGAAGGCAATATTATCTTTCTTCCAGATGAAGACGACTTTAAGAAAATTGCCGTATTGCTCGGTCTGGGGGAAGGCTAATGGAAGAATTATTCGTTAACATGGGTCAAATCAACTCGTTAAAAGTCGGGGGAATTTTAACCACAGTTGGTTTAGGTTCTTGCATTGGAATTACTCTGTACGATAATTCGGTAAAAGTGGGTGTAATGGGTCACATCTTTTTACCAAAAAGTAGGGCAAGCGACAAGAATGCTTTGCCCGGGAAATATGCCGATACGGGAATTATTGCGATGATTAAAGAAGCGGAAAATCTCGGGGCTTTAAAATCGAGGCTTGAGGCAAAATTAGCCGGAGGAGCCAATTTGTTTTCTAATTTGAGTTTAAATGGTACAAGCATTGGAGAACAGAACGCACATGCCGTAATTGCAGAATTAGAACATTTCGGTATCCCTATTATAGGCAAAGATATAGGTGGCTCTTATGGCCGTAAAATGCGCTTCTATATCGAAAGCGGTATTGTAGCTGTTACGGCTGTAGGCAAAGAGGCCATAGAAATATGAGGTGACGTTTTAATGCCTATTCGAGTTCTAGTAGTTGATGATAGCGCATTTATGCGGAAACTTATTATCCAGATTATAAAGGATGAGCCGGATCTCGAGGTTGCAGGTTATGCACGCAATGGTAAAGATGCTCTTGAAAAATTACAACGATTAGATGTTGATGTTGTTACGCTAGATGTGGAAATGCCTGTAATGGATGGATTAGAGACTTTGCGCCAAATTATGGCTACCAAGCCGTTACCAGTAGTCATGTTGAGCAGTAGAACTGCTAAAGGTTCGGAAACTACTCTCAAGGCACTTTCGTTAGGTGCAGTTGATTTTATTTCCAAGCCCTCTGGTCCCATATCCCTAGATCTACAGTCGGTTGCGTCCGAAATTGGAGAAAAAATCCGTTTGGCTGCTTCTGCTCGCCTTCTTGACACGAGGAAGGTCGAGAGACCGGGTAAACCGGCTATAACATTTAAACCTAGAACATCCCCAAAATCCACAGCTGACGAAAGAAAGAAACTCGTTATTATAGGTTCTTCCACCGGCGGTCCCAAAGCCGTTGAGGAAGTGTTTTATTCTATACCTCCTAATTTACCCGCGGGAATTATCGTTGTTCAACATATGCCGAAAGATTTCACAAGAAGTTTTGCCGAACGTTTAAATAATATTTTTCCGTTTCCTGTTAAGGAGGCAAGTGAAGGCGATCTTGTGGAAAATGGCAAAGTATTAATTGCACCTGGTGATTACCATATGACGATATCTTCCGATTATCGCGTCAATCTAAATCAAGAGGAGCGGGTCATGTTTCTTAGACCTGCTATTGACGTAACGATGAATACCCTACCCGATGTTTACGGCACTAATATAATCGGTGTTATTCTTACGGGGATGGGTCGCGATGGTGCTAATGGTATGAGTGTGATAAAAAACGCCGGGGGAATTACTATAGCTCAAGATAGAAGTACGTCTGTTATTTATAGTATGCCTAGAGCAGTTGCTGAAGAAGGTAATGCAGATTATATACTTCCGCTTAACCGAATTGGGGGAGTTATAACCGAATTGGTTTCTACCATGGACTGAAAAGAGGTCTGGCATGAATAATTACGAGAAACTTAAAAACGATATTTATAAAGCTCTAGAGATAGACTTAAATGCCTATAAAGAGCAGCAAATGAGACGTAGAATCAATCAATGGCTTGATAGACACCGTTTGAAATCATATGATGAATTAATTGATATGATCAGAAAAGATCAGACTCATAAAGAAAATTTTACGAAATATTTAACTATTAATACTTCTAACTTTTTTAGGGATGTTAATGTTTTTAAAGAGATCGAGGAAAAGGTATTGCCCGCTATCGGTAAAAACAATCGGCCGCGAATTTGGAGTGCGGGGGCTTCCATAGGCGCAGAGATTTATTCAATAGCTATACTGTTAGCTGAATTGGGGATTAGGCCAAGCATGCTTTTGGCAACGGATATTGACGAGATTATTTTACAAAAAGCACGGGATGGTATATATCTAAACAATCAAATGAACGGTATTAAGGACGAGTATAAAGATAAGTATTTCAAGCAGTTAGAAGATGGTAGCTGGGCCATTACTCCAAAAATTAAAACGCAAGTTAAATTCGAAAAACATAATCTACTTAAAGATAATTTTCAGCGTTCTTTTGATTTAATTTTGTGCCGAAACGTTTTTATTTACTTTACCAGTGCAACTCAAAGTGAACTTATTAGGAAATTTGTTTTATCGTTAAAACCTCAAGGTTATTTTATAGTTGGATCGGCGGAACAAATTATGGACCCAAACGCTTATAACTTAAGCAGAGTTAGCTACTGTATTTATCAGAAAAATCTGTGAGGGGGTAGATTCTGTGCGCACATGTGTAGGAGAAGGCAAAACCGTTCAAGAGGCCATACAAAATGCCCTTAATCAGCTTAATGCTACGATTGATGAAGTTGACGTGGAAATCCTTGAAGAGCCATCTTCTAGAAGGTGGGGACGGCGTTCTAAACCAGCGTTGGTGCGTGTTACAAGAAAGAGGATTGAAAAGAAAGAGGATGATTCAGGTTTCCTTAGTGTTGTAGACGGTGAAATTGTGCTTCGGGGAGAAGTTCAAGAAGAGATACCGCTTAGAATCATATTTGGTGCTGATATCCAAGTAAAATATATGGGGCAAGTCAGACAAAAAGAGGTTGTCTTGACGGACGGCTTAGAAAGTTTGGAGATTAAATTACCCGAAGATAAAGAACCCGATTTACAATATGGAATAACTATTAACGAAAACGAGACTAAGGCAGAATTATATTGGAAGAGAAGCCCGATTATTCGATATAAATTAGCTGATCACGGTGGAACCAATCAGCTTCATTTAAAGATCGAAGAAGTTACCCATGAAGGTCCTTTTTTAACAATGAACATGGTTCGCGAAATCATACAGATCGAAGGGATCACAGAGGGCTTGGATCTTAGCGAACTTAATGAAGATATACTTCTACAGACTCAGGGTCTGGTGGAGATAGCACGGGGTCGGGAACCCGAAGAAGGCGTACCATCCACGATAAAATATTTTTTCCAAGAAGAATATCGAGAAATTGATAAGGATGCCGTTCGGATAGATCATTATGAAGTGCATGGAATTAAAGGCGTAGAAGAAGGAGCCGTATTGGCCCAGAAGATTCCCGGTTCTCCAGGAAAGCCCGGTGTCACTGTCTATGGTACTCCCATACCTATAAAGGAAATGGAAGAGGTTGCAATTGAGATTGGTGAAGGGGTAATGCTTAGCGAAGACGGTATGCAGGCAATTGCAACTTTATCTGGGTTAGCTTCACTTAGTGGTGGCGTGGTGAGTGTCACCGATGTTTTCGAATTAGATGGAAATGCTG
Organism: Natronincola sp.; assembly: GCA_012838515.1. Classification (GTDB taxonomy): domain Bacteria; phylum Bacillota; class Limnochordia; order Darwinibacteriales; family Darwinibacteriaceae; genus DUPA01. Next base: position 22,843 of record DUPA01000168.1, read on the forward strand.
ACGTTTCCACGGGTAATATCACCATGGATGGTGGTATAATAATCAAGGGCAATGTTTTAGAAAATGTAAAAGTAGAATCCAGAACAGGTCTGATTGCGGTAAATGGGCTTGTTAGCGGAGCAATTTTAAGAACAGGCGGCTCAATTACGGTTTTAAAAAACGTTGTTCGTTCTCAGCTATTTGCCGGGGGATCAACCGTCGCCCACATGCGCCTATCCGCAGCCCTTGCCAAAATCTCCGGGCTGATGGAGGGTTTAATAAAATCTTATGAAGCTATTGCAACGCAAGCAGATAGTATTCCTTTCGAAAATTTGATTAAGCACCTTCTTGAATTAAAGTTTTATGATTTACCTAAAGAGATTAAGAAGTTCTCAGACCAGGTTAAAGAGCTAAAGGATGGCACATCCGATGAGATTAGATTGCTTGATAGAAGTTTAATGAATAACTTCGTAACGCCTGGTCCATTACAGGCCAATAATCTAAACTTACTACAGGATCTATTTACTGCCATTAGGGTAGAAGAAGCTCAATTAGCTGATATGGGATCTGTGGAATCTGATATTAGAGTCGGTTATTTGCAAAATAGTAGGGTTGAAGCGTCCGGTAGTGTGGAAATCACTGGGCAGGGTTGCTTTTATTCATCGATTTTGGCAGGTACCGGTTTCAAAATTGCCAACGGAGTTTTTCGCGGTGGAGATGTTACTTTAAATGAAGGAAATCTTATCGCCAAGGAATTTGGGGGACCCACGGGGATCTATACAAAACTACAACTGATTAGAAATGGTAGGGTTACCGCAACCCATGTTCATCCCAATGTAGAAGTAATTATCGGTGATCAAAGCTATAAATTCGACGAACCGGCCTCCACTGTCAAGGTTTCTATACAAGATGGGCTTTTAACGGTTTATAGCGGTTCTTCTAAAATTCACGGTTAAAGGAGTAAGACCGAGTGCCAAACTCACGTACCCATCGAATTGTTTATCTAGGTCTAACCACAGGGCTGGCCCTTGGTTTGCACATCTTCGAAGCGATGATTCCCTTACCTACTGATTTGGTAATGCCCGGTTTTAAATTAGGCCTGGCCAATATTGTTAGTTTATATGTGATTATGAATTTTGGAATTAAAGATGCAGTAACTGTATCTATGTTAAGAACTATTTTAGGTTCCGTCTTAAGCGGAACCTTTTGGACTGTTACGTTTTTCTTCAGTTTTTCAGGCGGGGTTGTAAGTGCCATAGTTATGGGATTGGTATACAAATATGGCGGTAAATTGTTCAGTTTATTAGGCGTTAGTCTTCTCGGGGCATTAACACATAATTTAGCCCAATTGTTAGTTGCCGCTTTTGTTATTCAAACAATTAGTATACTAGGTTACCTGCCTATGATGATGTTCTTTGCGTTGCCTACCGGGGCTTTCGTCGGTATAGTGGCAAAACAAGTTCAAAAGCATGGTGCAACTGGCAAACGCTAAAATATGTTTTTTATAGTCAATACTTCTTGATGATGTAATTGAACCAGATGAATTTTAATCGTACTGATTTCGGCTAGAGAAGAACCTTGTTCCTCAGCCGTCAAATGAGCTTTTAAACGGGCTAACTGGTTGGCCACAACATCGAGATCATGATTGTGTATAAACGGACTCCATTTATCTTGCTGTTCGGACCATGCACGCTCGATTTGGCTACACAAATCCACAGCATTTGACCACTGATCATTCATCACTTCCTGTTGGATCAAATCCAGTTTACGGGAGAGATGATCGGTGGTTTTTAAGATTGTGGATTCTATGTAGACACCGCCGACTATGATTAAAATCATTACTATTAGCATTACTACCCACAGTTTCATTAATACTCTCCCTTTCTTTTAACCCGATGCCTTTTTGAGCCTGTCTTTCGGTTGAAAATATAATTCTCCTTGGCTATTTAATGATGCAATGAGCACATCTTTTGGATCCTTGATTTCATGTTTTTCTAGTTCAATGCGAAGCCAAGCCTCACCTAGATTTGCTTTTTCTAGTTGGGTAGCATCTACTTTACCATCTAGTATAAGGATGCTTGGCATTCCTTCGTATTCTGTTGAGATGTTTAAATCTTGCGGTGTGGAGGGTCGTTTCTGACTCTTTAATAGTACGCTAAGTTCGCCGCTTGTCTCCAAGATGGCAAACTCAACATCTTCAAGATTAAACACATTTTTAAGCCTTAATTGCTCCAAAAGTTCATCCAGATTATATCGGGATTTTCTCATTTCTTTTTCTTGTATTTTTCCATTAGCCATGATAATGCTGTACTGCCCATCCAGTAAAGTTCGGAATGTTAAAGATCTCAAACTTACTATGGAGAAGGTCACTTGAATAAACATTAAGGTTAAAATAGCGATAACGCCGTTAATTAGTGGAATATGCCTATCTTGCATTGGAATTGCAGCTAGTTCCGCGATCATTATTGCGATCACTAATTCAAAGGGCTCAAGCTGGGCAATTTGCCTTTTCCCCATAAGTCTCATGGTTATAACTACCAGAATATATAAGAATGCGGTTCGAGCAAGCGTTATCAACATATAAAAACCCCCTCAAAAGATTATTCCCTGAACAGTTATTTTCATACCAAATAGCTTGGCAATCTTGCTTAAGGGAAGAAGCTAATAGTATAATGAAAGGGTATTTATATAATAAATAATTTGAGGAGTTAATTATGCGCAGATTTTATTTAAGAACAATGGGTTGTCAAATGAACGATCACGATTCAGAAGTGATTACAGGATTGCTTCTTTCACTTGGGTACAAGCCCACAGACAACTTAGAAGATGCCGATCTTATTCTATATAACACTTGTTGTGTAAGGGAAAATCCTGAACGAAAAGTTTATGGTCATATTTCTTCTTTTCGCGAATTAAAAGAGAAGAATCCGGAGTTAATTATTGGAATTTGTGGCTGTATGACACAACAAAAAAACGAGCTTAAGAAAATCTTGAAACGTTTGCCCCACGTTGATTTAATTTTCGGCACCCATAATATTCACCGTTTGCCTGAGCTATTACAAAGGGCGACTAATGGCGAAAAGGTGGTTGAAATATGGGATGAAGCAGAGTATTCGGAAGGACAAGATTTTAGAGATAGCTTACCGGTGGAAAGAAAAGATAGACTAAAGGCTTTTGTGAATATCATCTATGGCTGTACTAACTTTTGCACTTATTGCATCGTTCCGTATGTTCGCGGAAAAGAGCATAGTCGTTTACCGGAAAAAATAATTGAAGATGTTCATAGTCTTGTAAATGATGGTTACAAAGAGATAACATTGCTAGGACAAAACGTAAATGCCTACGGAAAGGATTTATCAAAAGGAGTTTCGTTTAGTAATCTTTTAAGAAAACTGGACAAAATCAATGGTTTAGAGAGAATCCGTTTTATGACTAGTCACCCAAAAGATATGGGTGATGATCTAATAGAAGCCATGGCAGATCTAGGCAAACTTTGCGAGCACCTGCACCTACCGGTTCAGGCAGGGGGTAGTAGTCTGTTAAAAAGGATGAATAGGGGATATACTCGAGCAAAATATATCGATCTAGTGTCCAAAATCAAAAGTGCCATACCCGATATTAGTTTAACCACTGATTTGATTGTTGGGTTTCCAGGCGAAACGGAAGAGGATTTTGAAGAAACTCTAAGCCTGGTTAAGGAAGTGGAGTTCGATTCTGCATTCACTTTTATCTACTCACCAAGAGAAGGTACACCCGCGGCAAAATTTTCTAACCAAATCCCTGAAGAGGTCAAAAAAGAACGAATTTATAAACTGATCGAACTGCAAAACAATATTAGCGAAAAAAAGATGAAATCCTTGGTTGGAACAAGTCAAGAGGTGCTTGTTGAAGGGATGTCCGAAGACGGTGTTGTCGGTAGAACCCGTACGAATAGACAAGTTTATTTAGATGGGACTAAGGATTTAATCGGACAAGTTTTCAAAGCCGAAATAACCGAAGCAGGAACTTGGACTCTAAGGGGTCGTTTGATCTAAAGCAGGAGTTTAAAGTCTGCAAGTGAATCTGTAAAGTAGGCTGGGAGGTGTAAACTAGTTGAGGCTAACTCCAATGATGCAACAATATTACAGTATCAAGGAACAGTACCCAGATGGTATACTATTTTTTCGACTGGGTGACTTCTACGAGATGTTCGACGAAGATGCGAAGGTTGCGTCTAAAATCTTAGAAATTGCTTTAACGTCTAGGGATGCCGGTGATCAAGGTCGGATTCCCATGTGCGGCATACCGCATCATGCGGCAGAAGGTTATTTAGCAAAGCTGATTGAAAGCGGATATAAAGTTGCCATATGTGAACAGATAGAAGACCCTAAAGAAGCGAAGGGTGTGGTTAAACGCGGCGTAGTGCGTGTTATAACTCCGGGGACTTTTATGGAGGCTAATCTTGAAGGAATGGAAAATCAATACCTTACGGCGATAGTATGGCAAAATAAGCGCTGGGGTTTAGCCAGTTTAGATACGACAACCGGTGAGTTTATGGCCACATCTTTAGATTACTGGTCCCATGCTGAAGATGAAATATATAGGTTAAAACCTGCTGAGATTGTTATAACCTCAAGTTTTCCGCAAAGGTCCTCCGTTGAGAAGCTTTGTCAAAGTCTAGGTTCATCAATAACCATACTCGAGGGAGATTCTGTGAATCTAACTCGCAGTACAAAGATCTTACTCGATCACTTTAAGGTGTCTACTTTAACTCCATTCGGGTTAACTACGGACGCGGAGATTGCCGCGGCCGGAAATGCTTTGGAGTATGTACAAAATAACCAGAAGAGCATGTTAGAGCACATTCACAAAGTGGGAAGTTATAGATTAGAGGAATTCTTGCAAATAGATGGCCATAGTAGGCAAAATCTTGAGTTAACTAAGACTATTCGCGATGGGAAAAAGCGCGGTTCGCTACTGGGTATCCTTGATTATACTGTTACCAGCATGGGAGCAAGACTTTTACGAAACTATTTGGAGCAACCCTTGTTGAACGTCACATTAATAGAGGCGCGTCATGATGCTGTAGAGGAACTGGTGACTGACACCGCTTTACGTCTGGAGCTTGCTTCCCTATTAGAGGACGTCTATGATTTGGAGCGCTTAGTAGGCAGATTAGTTGTGGGAAATGGCAATGCCCGCGATTTAAACTTTTTAGCAGGTTCTTTGCGTAACATCACACCGATAAAGAATTTGTTTAGTGAAGGTTCATGCACACTTTTGAACCAACTCTCTAGTTTGCTTAATCCTCTAAATGATTTTATTGGACTAATAGATGAGGCAATTATTGAAGAGCCTGCCATTAGTATACGTGAAGGAAATTTAATAAAAGAAGGGTATCACCACGAACTAGACAAACTACGGGAAGCCAGTAGGGGTGGCAAAGACTGGATTAGTAATCTTCAAGTAACCGAAAGGGAACGAACGGGAATCAAGTCACTAAAAGTTGGCTTTAATAAGGTGTTTGGGTATTATATCGAGGTTACCCATGCTAATACCCATTTAGTTCCGCCTGATTATCAACGTCGACAAACTTTGACAAATGCCGAGCGTTACATCACTCCTGAACTAAAGGAGCAAGAGTCCCTAGTTCTAGGTGCAGATGAGCGGATTAATGATTTGGAATATGAGATCTTCATGGAGATAAGGGATACGGTACGCAATTATGTTGATTCAATTCAACAAAATGCTAAGGCATTGGCTACACTGGATGTGCTGCAAAGCTTGGCAGAGGCAGCAGTGAAAAATAATTTCGTTAGACCATCTTTATTTTCCGATTGCAGATTAGATATCAAACAGGGAAGGCATCCGGTTATCGAAGCAATGGAAGGGCAATTCGTTCCCAATGACGTATTTTTTGATGATAATCAACAAATAGTTCTACTCACCGGTCCGAATATGGCCGGAAAAAGCACCTATTTGAGGCAAGTTGCTTTAATAGTAATAATGGCCCAAATGGGAAGCTTTATCCCAGCCACCGAAGGCGAAATCGGTCTGGTTGATCGCATTTTCACTAGAATTGGTGCAAGTGATGATTTAAGTACCGGTCAAAGCACCTTTATGGTCGAATGTGCCGAAACTGCGCAATTACTTTTGAACGCAACGAAACGCTCTTTAATCGTTCTCGATGAATTGGGGCGCGGAACAAGTACCTTTGATGGTATGGCAATTGCTCAGGCTGTCATAGAAAATATTCATTCCGATGTTAAGGCCAGAACATTGTTTTCTACCCATTTCCACGAACTTACAAAGCTTGAACAGAGTTTAAGAAGGCTTGTTAGCTATAGGGTTGAGGTGGAAGAAAAACAAGGCACTATTTATTTTCTGCACACCGTTTCGAGGGGAAGTACAGACCGAAGTTATGGAATAAATGTGGCGCGCATGGCCGGAATTCCAAACAAGGTTGTAAAAAGAGCTTTGGAGTTATTAACTGAGTTGGAAACGGCAAACAGGGGAGCAATTCAATTGGATTTGTTTCATAACTCCAGCTATGAGGAGCTCGGCGACGAACTTGCCTTCTCTGAAGAAGTGTATACCACAACGAAGTTAGAAAAAGAACTGTTAGCTCTTGATCTTAACAGCTTGACTCCCCTAGAAGCATTACAAAAGCTTGTCTCATGGCAAAGTGAGATAAGGACAAGGGAGGGTAAATAAGTGACGCGAATTAAAATTTTACCCCAAGAGGTTGCCCATAAGATTGCAGCCGGAGAAGTTATTGAACGTCCTGCATCGGTAATCAAGGAGCTTGCGGAAAACTCCATTGATGCTCAATCAACACAAATTACTTTAGAGATTAGAAATGGTGGAATAGAGCTCATCAGAGTTCAAGATAACGGTATAGGAATTGCTAAGGACGAATTGGAGCTGGCTTTTCAGCCCCATGCCACTAGTAAAATCAGTAATGCAGAAGATCTTTTTTCCCTTTATACATTAGGTTTTAGGGGAGAAGCGCTGCCTAGTATGGCAAGCATCTCAAAGCTCACTCTTTATTCGCGGCCCTCATACCAAGAACACGGATACAAAATATACCAAAAGTCCGGTGAATTTGTTGTTGAACCTGTGGGCACTCCTGAAGGTACCACCGTTGTAGTGGAAGATTTATTTTATAATGTTCCGGCACGACTAAAATTTCTTAAATCAGCCGCAACCGAAAGGCGGCGCGTTTTAGATATGGCAACACGGTTGGCTTTGGCCCATCCGCATGTTGCGTTTAGAGTCATAGCAGAAGGTAAGCCGGTTTTGAGTACTCCCGGTAATGGCCGCCTTCTAGACACTATTTTGCTTGTGGAAGGAAAGAATATTGCCCCGGAACTTATTAAATTTAATAACGAATTTGCATGGGGTCAGGTTCAAGGTTATCTAGGATCCGCTCGACTTGCCAAGGGTAATCGGAGCGGAGAAGTATTTGTCATGAACGGGCGGGTGGTTTATAACGAAACCATACGTTCCGCTCTTGAGAAGGCCTACGAAGGCTTATTGAAGGGTCGCATGTTCCCTTGGGCGGTAGTAGCCATTGAGCTAAATCCTGAATTAGTTGACTGTAATGTTCATCCGGCTAAGGAAGAAATACGTTTTGCCGAAGAACAAATTCTTTTTTCCGATCTAATCCAGGCATTCAGATCTGCTTTGCGCGAACGAAACCTTGCACCAAAGGTGGAAAAACGAGAAATATTTGCAAAGACGAGTCCAAAAACTGCAGTAGTCCAAGAACAATTGCAATGGGCACCCCAGACCTGGGAGCACGTTGATAAGGTTTTAAGGGAGTATCGCCCGGAACGAACGCGTGATACAGAGGCCGCTTTCGCCCCAACAACCATCATGGAGCCTAAGCCTAAGGCGGAAGTAGTACAAGAGGAAAAGGCTGAACTCGATCCTAATGTAGAGGCGGAACAAACCGAAAGCGGGTTGGAAGAAACCCGAAATATGCTTATTA
>DUPA01000169.1 GCA_012838515.1 Natronincola sp.
ACTGCCCTAATGCATTCTGCCTGCAAAGAAACTTGTCCGCCTGCCAGTCCAATACCCATCAATACTGCTGCATAAATGATGGGCGCTAATGAATAGCCGAAACTTAGCAGTAGTGCAGCCGTTGCAGCGCAAAACAGCGATACATTTACAATTGACGTAATACTGCTTTGATCGGCCTGACGACCCGCAAATAACCGGGCAACAGCCACGGCGCTTGCATTTACCATAAAATATAAACTGATGTTACTGATAGCCCTTTTAGCGCCCATTAAAACTAGAAACGAGTTAATGACCCCGTTTCCTAGGGAGAAAACTCCTCCGATAGCTGCATAAACCAAAACTTCAATGGCCACTAAATCTATCAAAGCAATTTTGGCTTTCTTTTGTTGTCGTTGCTTGTCAAATTTATAAGGTAACACAAGCAATACTAAAAGGGCTATGATATGCAATGTCGCTATACAATAGAAAAGCGTATTGTAACCAAAAATATCTTGAATGTACGCTCCCATAGAAGGACCGACGATGCGCGAAATCATTTGGCTGACTCCAAAATAACCAAGACCTTCGGCAAGTCTGCTTTTAGGAACAAGCTCACTAATTAATGCAATACTGGCCGTACCGCTAAGGGCAAATGCGGCACCATGGAATATACGAAAAAACATTAAGATGGAAATATTAGACGAAACAGAATAGCCGAGAAAAGCGATGGCTATGGCAAGTGTTGAGGCGACAAATAATCTCTTTTTATTATAACGATCCGAAACCAAACCCGAAAAGGGACGCGATACTAAAGCCGATATGGAAAATATTCCTGAGACCACCCCGGCTATGGACAATGTTGCTCCGATTTTAATGGAGTAGGCCGAAATGATTGTGTATACCATACTAAAGCCAAAAGAAGTGATTAGGCCCACCAATAACGTAATAACATATTCTTTACTCCATAAACTCGTAGAATTCCTGCTATTTTCCATTAATTCACCCCATAGCACGCATCAGGTCAAACCTTGCATGGTGCGGTATCGTAATTCTAATATTTATAACACGCAGCGTAGTGTCTGTTGCCATAGTTTTTCATCGGTGGTACCTCTTGCTTGCATATATCCATCACATACGGACATCGATTACTAAAAGCGCACCCCGCGGGGCGATCTGGCGTGTTTGAAACTTCGCCTGCTATAATTTCCCTTTCTCGCATTTTTTCTACCGCGGGATCGGGTATTGGAACCGCGGAGAGAAGAGCAGTGGTGTACGGATGCAAAGCATTGTCATATAAATCTTCACAAGGTGCTATCTCCACAATTTTTCCTAAATACATGACAGCAATAGTGTCACTGATGTGTTTAACAACCGAAAGGTCGTGGGAAATGAAGAGATAAGATAGCCCCAATTCTTGTTGAAGATCCTCAAGTAAGTTAATGATCTGCGCCTGTATGGATACATCCAAGGCAGAAACCGGTTCATCACAGATAATTAATTCAGGACGACACGCCAATGCCCGGGCAATTCCCAGTCGTTGTCTCTGACCGCCTGAAAACTCATGGGACACCCTACTTTTCATGTCAGGTAAAAGCCCCACTTGTTCAAATAATTCATCAACGCGTTTATCATATTCTGCTCGCGAAGAAACAAGTTTGTGGATAATCAGTGGTTCTCCAACCAACGCACCGGCACTTTTGCGAGGATTTAGTGAACTATATGGATCTTGGAAGATCATTTGGATCTTACGTCTTTGCATGCGCAATTGCCGACCGCGTAGATGATCTAAGCGCCCTCCACTAAAGATGATATCACCGTCATTATCAGTGATGAGGCGCACAATACTTTTGGCCACAGTTGTTTTTCCACAACCGGATTCGCCCACTAGTCCGAAGGTATCGCCGCGTTTAATAGCGAAGGAAACATCGTCAACTGCAGTGAACTCCCCTACTTTTCTATTGAGAATGCCCTTCTGAATCGGATACGAGACGGTTAGGTTATTAACTTCGAGAATAGAATCTTTCCGACCCTCTCTGCTATCAACCCTAATGCTTTCCTGCTCGATTTGATTATCTATTTCATCCAATTCCCCCACGTCGCGATAGCATGCTGCAAAATGATTTTGTTTGCCGCACTCCCTTAACTCGGGAACACCTTGGGCAAAGCATATCTCAGTTCTATATCTGCATCGGGGTAAAAAGGGGCAATACCCATGGGCAATGAGTGATAATTCGTCACCTACATCAATTGGGCGTAATCTCCGGTCTTTGCTATCATCTAATCTCGGAACAGCATTTAGTAACCCCCTTGTATAAGGATGGGAAGGTCGTGAGAAAATGTCTTCCGAAATGCCCGATTCAACGATTCTTCCTTGATACATTACATAGATGCGTTCGGCGTAGCGAGCAACTATCCCCAGATTATGGGTAACGAGAAGTAATGCCGTGTCATGGTTCTTAGTCACACTTTTGAGCAGTTCGAGAACTTGCATCTGGGTAGTAACATCTAAGGCGGTCGTTGGCTCATCGGCAATAATCAGCTTAGGATCTCCCGCAAGGGCAATGGCGATCATTATGCGCTGCCTCATGCCACCGGAGAACTGGTGGGGATAGTCATCGATTCTTTTTTCTGCATTAGGTATGCGCACCTGTTTTAGTAGATCAATGGCTTGCTTTCGGGCTTCGCTTTTATCAATGTTTTTGTGAATCATGATTGAGTCTGTAATCTGGTCGCCAATGCGTTTTACGGGGTTTAATGAGGTCATTGGCTCTTGAAAGATCATGCCGATCTTTCCGCCGCGGATCTCCCGCATTTTTTCATCATTAGCTTGATATTTAAGGAGATCATCGCCTTCTAGTAAGACTTGTCCACCATCGATTTTCGCGGGTGGAACCGGAAGCAGCTGTAACACAGCTAATTGGCTCACACTTTTTCCCGATCCGCTCTCACCTACAATGGCCACTGTTTCGCCTTG
>DUPA01000170.1 GCA_012838515.1 Natronincola sp.
GACCTTTTTGACCGGCAAAACCTGCGTAGCTAAATCAGCATATTTTTCTGCTATAGAGATAATTGCATTTTGATCCATGCTATCAGCTCCTCTGTTTCCGTAATTAAATTTTGACAACGTTCATGGGCAAGGAATTTTAGCCACTCTTCTTTTTCACTTGGATACCGAGCCTCGATGTTTAATGGCGATAGTGTGTTTATCAGGCTTTTTTGATCGTCACTCATATCCTCGAACAAGCCAGTTGCCGTGGTTAAGCGGTTTAGGTTATGTGTACGAGGAACGTCTTCGGCTTGCATGGAGTAATGCGCTTTGAGCATTTTTTCAACGGCTTGGTGAAACATGAAGCCCACATATAGATACAGTTTTGATTTTAGCATGGCGTTTGCGGCAATAATATCTTGCTCTGCGATCTCAATCCAGTAAGCTACTTTATCTATAACGATCACTCCGATGAGCGTCCTTAACTTAGATTATACAACAATGGCAACCTCAAGAAAACACAAGGGAAGTTAGGCAGATGCGGATTGAGGGAAGAATTGGCGCACATGATCCCACGATTGACAAAGAGGATGAGCTTTGGCCGATGGTCAATTTCTGGTCAATTGACGGTCAACTTTCACCTTAAATAAATAAAACCCCGTTGCCTGGGGCTAATTTCCATATGGTGCCGAAGGTGGGATTCATCGGGCTATGCCCAAGGGGTTTTCCACCTAGTACTGCCAAGTGTCAGCATGATTCATAGCTATCGGGAGTTATTTGGAGCAATACTGCGAATTACAAATTCCACGGAGCTAGGGACACTATCTTTTTTATTTAACGAGATATGAGAGGGGTAAGAAAATGAATCTATTTGTGGAGTTAACTAAACTGCTTTTACCTATAGCCGCACTTTTAGTAACTGCGGCAATAGGTCTCGGGGCGAAACTACTAAGGGAAAAGGCTAAAAATGAAATCTTCGGTAGGGCTGTTACTACGGCCGAAAAGGTAGTAAAAGCGGCTGTTTTAGAAGCGCAGCAGACAGTAGTTGATAGCCTAAAGGAGCGTAATGGCGGGAAACTTACGGACGATGAAAAGAAATGGATTAAAGATAAGGTTCTAAACTCTGTTAAGCAAAGAATTACAACTGAAACCGCAAAAGAACTTCAGTCTATAACCGCTGATTTAGAAGGATACCTTTCCGATTTAATTGAGGCCCAGGTTTATGGAAATAAGGCTTTAATGCCGGGAAAGTAATAAAGGCGGGGATTCCCCTTGGTAATTTATCTTTAGGGGTCACGGAAGACGGGGGATTTGGAGCCACACTAAGTAAGGGAGATTTGGAAAGCGGTAAATGGCAATTTGGGGTAGGGCTTGGCGGAGAAGTAGGTTTTAGCACAGGTTTACAATGGACAAAGATTTTCTAGGGACGCTTGCATATGCCGGCGTTTTTTTATTTGAGGGGGGATAGAAATGCATGATGCTTGGAAAGCGTTTCAGATTTCTTTTGCCGGCATCGGAGCGTGGCTTGGTTGGTTTCTGGGTGGTTTTGATGGTTTGATTTATGCCTTAGTGCTTTTTGTGACTATTGATTATATTACGGGTGTAATGAGGGCAATTTTAGAAAAAGAACTTTCCAGTGAAATTGGAGCCAGAGGTGTGTTTAAAAAGGTTTTGATTTTTACCATGGTGGGGATAGGTCATATTATAGACAGCTATATCTTAAGTGGCGGCAGTGCAATTCGCACAGCCGTCATTTTCTTTTATCTGAGTAATGAAGGGGTTTCGATATTAGAAAATGCTGTGGTGATAGGGCTTCCTGTTCCTGAAGGACTTTGCATGGTCTTAAAACAACTGCGTTCAGGCGGTGATAAAGATGGATCTAAATAAGCTATACTTAACTGAAAATGAATGTTTTAAATCAGGAAAAATTATGGTGCCAAAAGGTATCATGGTCCACTCTACCGGGGCAAATAACCCCAATTTGCGGCGGTACGTTGGCCCAAATGATGGAAAGCTGGGCGTAAACACTTACGGCAATCACTGGAATCAGGCTAGACCTGATGGTAGGCAAGTTTGTGTCCATGCCTTTATTGGTAAGCTTGCAGACGGGACTGTTGCAACTTACCAGACCCTTCCGTGGGATTATGTCGGGTGGCATAGCGGTGGAACAGCCAACAACACCCACATCGGTTTTGAGATTTGCGAGGACGGTCTTGATGATAAAGACTACTTTGGAGCTGTCTACAAGGAGGCTGTAAAGCTCTGCGTGTATCTTTGCCGCAAGCTTTACTTAAATGCGGAAGACATTATAGATCACAGTGAAGGCCATAAACTTGGCATTGCCGGCAATCACGCTGATGTGGGCCACTGGTTTAAAAGGCATGGTAAAAGCATGGATGATTTTAGAGCTGATGTTTTAGATGCTTTGGAGCCGGTTAAGCTTTACAGGGTGCAAGTAGGTGCGTTTAAGGACAGAAGAAACGCAGAGCAATTACTTACTGAGCTTAAAGTATATGGGTTTAAAGATGCTTTTATAAGAAATGAATAGTTTGGTTGTCATCGGATTTTAGATTTGGAACCTCAGATATTTTATAAATTAGTATTGACACTCTCGAATCCAGTGCATATACTAATATTATAATTCGTCATTTGGCGAAATGTAGGAGGTGATTGTGTTGAAAGAAACACTGGCAATTACTAAGGCTTTGGGTGACGAGAATAGGCTAAGGATTCTTATGATGGTCAAACATCAAGAGGCTTGTGTTTGTCAAATCACCGAGGTTATTGGAAATGCTCCCTCTACAGTATCTAAGCACCTCTCCATTCTAAGGTCCGCAGATCTCCTTGATAGTTATAAGGAAGGTCGATGGGTCTATTACCATTTGCCAAAGCAACCGAGCAGATCAGTTAAAATGGCCCTGGACTTGATTTTTGAAATGTTGAAGGATAGCGAAGAGATCGTAAAAGATCAAGGGGTAAGTAAAATAGTCTGTGGTCAAGATCCAGAAGAATTAACTAAATTACAGCGTGAAAGAGAGTATGGTGAGCGGTAAAAAAATCTAGGAACGTGGGTGAGACTCATGTCAAAAAAAATTAAAATCATGTTTTTATGTACAGGGAACTCTTGTCGTAGTCAAATAGCCGAAGGCATTGCTAAACACTTAGGAGGCAATCGTGTCGAGATTTACAGTGCCGGTTTAGAAGCACACGGTTTAAATCCACGAGCAATCAAGGTCATGGATGAAATTGGGGTTGGCATTTCCAAGCACACATCAGATGAGATTGATCAAAAGTTGCTTAACACTATGGATTATGCGATTACTCTTTGTGGGGATGCAGAAGATAGATGTCCTCTAACATCGCCATCAGTGACCAAGATGCATTGGCCATTTGATGATCCTGCACAGGCTGTCGGTACCGAAGCTGAGATTATGGAGCAGTTTAGACTTATAAGAGATGCGATCGCTAAACGTATCGAAGTATTTTTTAATGAATTACAGATCTGATATAGCCAATCCAACCCGATGAGGAGTGAGTGTAATGAGTAAAGAAAATCCAACAAAGATGGGACTTTTTCAGCGATATCTAACAATCTGGGTAGCTATTTGTATGGCTGTTGGAGTACTAATCGGAAGATACTTACCTGGAATTCCAGTTTTTTAAACAAATTTGAATACGCTAATGTATCCATACCGATCGCCGTATTAATCTGGGTGATGATTTATCCAATGATGATGAAGGTTAATTTCCAAAGTATTAAGAATGTCGGTAAAAACTCCAAGGGATTATACGTAACATGGATCACAAACTGGTTGATCAAACCATTTACCATGTATGCAATAGCGGCATTTTTTTGTATGTGGTTTTTAAAAATATCATCCCTACCAATTTAGCTAGAGAATACTTAGCAGGAGCAGTGCTTCTCGGTGCAGCACCTTGTACCGCTATGGTTTTTGTCTGGAGTACCCTAACTAAGGGAGACCCCGCTTACACGGTTGTTCAAGTGGCAACCAACAACTTAATCATTTTATTAGCTTTTATTCCTATCGTGAAGTTTTTGCTTGGTGTTAGCAACGTTATTGTACCATGGAATACTCTGGTTTTGTCAGTCGTTCTCTTTGTAATCATACCCTTAACTGGGGGAGTCTTTACTAGAATGCAGGTTTCGAAACGAAAAGGTGTAGAGTATTTTGAGAAGGAGTTTTTGCCTAAGTTCGACAATGCGACTATGGTTGGTTTGTTATTAACTTTAATACTTCTGTTCGCCTTCCAAGGAGAAGTTTTTCTAAACAATCCTTTGCATATTCTGCTAATTGCAGTTCCGCTGACTATTCAGACCTTTTTTATTTTCTTCATCGCTTACTTTGTGTGCAAATTGTTAAAGTTACCGTTTAGTATTTCAGCACCGGCGGCGATGATTGGGGCTTCAAACTTTTTCGAACTTGCGGTAGCAGTTGCCATTGCATTATTTGGCACAACTTCTCCAGCTGCACTTGCCACGACTGTAGGTGTTTTAACCGAAGTGCCGCTTATGCTTGCCTTAGTGTGGATTGCAAATAAGACACAACGTTGGTTCCCTGAATCAATAATTCAAAAAGATAATGCTATGTAGCAAGACATGAAGCTGACGACATTAAGATAAAGGGTGAATATAATAACGTCACGCAGGATTGTGCTTGTCGGATAACGCTCTAGAATTTTCGATAGTCTTGGTAATCATTGAGTGTTTGGGAGGCCTCGTGGAGAATTCAAAGATAACACCTATTTTTTGTTGACTCCAGAGCTTGAATTGAGCCATTCTCAGTTTTCTGGACACCATTGCGTGTACGTAGCTTAGATTTTCTTTCATTTGCTAGCTAGTTCATTTTAAGCCGCCATAGCGGCCAGTTGATGCTTGTATTTCAGCGGGCTAATC
>DUPA01000171.1 GCA_012838515.1 Natronincola sp.
ATTGAACTAATAACATAATTAAAGATAATGCCACCAAATGCACCAAACATGCTGGTTAAAGCGGCAACCGTCGAAGTATACTCTGGGTATTCACGAAAAGCCAAAAGAAATCTAGCCGTAAACTGGGCACCGTTTACCACCCCATAAAGCAAGATACCAATGGGCCATAAAAATTTATTACCCGCACTTAAAAGCATCACAATGACAACTGCTGAAAAAAGCGAACTCCATTGTAGATAGCCTTCGGGGGTTATCTTATTTCCTAAAATACCAAAAAGAGATCTACTGATAATCATGCCTAAATAACCTAATGTGGTAATAATGGAGCAAAAAGTTACCGTATATACCACCGGATCCAACGTTTGCAAATAAGAAGGCGTCCAAATATTTATATAAAATGCACTTGACATAAGTCCCGTGGCAATACATAACCATCGTAAATTCTTATTGGCAAAAATGAGTTTAAAGGGTATTTTACGCCTTGTTCCCGTTTGATCCATATTTGTAACTGCGGGAACGGGTCTTTTCATAACCAACATTGTGGCAACAAAAACAAGAGCGGTTATTGATGCAACGGAGCCCATAAAACCATAAGCCCCTGTCCAACCATTGCCAACAGTGAGAAAATAGGCAGCCACTTGGGGTCCTACCATGCTGCCGATGGCAAAGAAAGCATGAAGAATTGAAACATATTTTCCCCTCGCCTCACCATAAAGATCCGCCATATAAGTGGCACAAAGGTTATCAACTAAAGCACCGGTCGAACCAATCCCAACCCAAATCAAAAGCAAGGTGGAAAAAGTAGGGGTGGCTTTGAGCAAAAGCATGCCAACTCCGAAACCCAAAGTCATGAGCCAAATCATGGTGTTCTTATCGGTACGATCCAGTAAGAAAAGGGCGAGTAACATGGCACCCATGTTACCCACCTCTCTACTCATATTAATTAAAGAAATCCCCTTGAGAGGGAGGCTATAAGTTGCCCCAATACTTGGTACAAGATTGCTATACATACTAGATGACAGTGCAAAGATTGTTTGAAAAGCTATTACGAAAAGAGCTGTAACAAATATCCTGTGAGTATTACTACGATTTTGCCTGATCATAAACTTCTATACCTCCCAATCTAAGGGGAAACTGTTTTATTACTTTACATCCTTCATGATCTTTGCGAGGTTCACATCAAAGGGCGGATACACAATACCCCGATCTGTAACGATGGCGGTAATAAGTTCGTTTGGCGTCACATCGAAGGCGGGGTTATAAGCCTTGATCCCCTCCGGAGCCATACGCTTTTCATACCAAAGCTCGCTAATTTCGCTTTCTTTACGTAATTCAATCTCAATATCATCGCCCGTTGGACAATCCATATCGATTGTAGTGGTGGGTCCGCAGACGTAAACAGGTATACCGTAATGTTTAGCCACTATTGATAAAGTAGCCGTACCAATCTTGTTAGCGGTATCACCATTAGCAGCTACACGATCGCAACCAACCAAACACGCATCGATCCAACCATTTCTCATTAGTTGCGAAACCATATTATCGCAAACTAAAGTTACATCTACACCTGATGCCTGTAGCTCCCATGCTGTAAGACGGGATCCTTGCAATAAGGGTCTAGTTTCATCAACGTATGCTTTAAAGTTATAACCCCGTTCTTGTCCAAGGTGGAATGGTGCCTGCGCGGTACCGTATCTTGCAGTGGCTATGGTACCCGCGTTGCAGTGGGTTAAAAGGCCCATGCCCGGTTTCAAAAGACTTAAGGCATTTTCACCGATTTCGCGGCACATTGCTTCATCTTCATCGCGAATTGCCTGGGCTTCATCACGCAATATTGTCTTAATCTCGGCGATGGGTAGATCTTTAACGGACTCTAGCTTTTCTTCCATGCGATTTAAAGCCCAAAACAAGTTAACTGCCGTAGGTCTGGAGCTGGCTAAATAATCTTTAACCTTTTTAAATTCAGCGGCAAACTCCTCATAACTATCGGTTTGCACATGCTTAGTACAAAGATAGACGCCATAAGCAGCGGTAATTCCGATGGCCGGCGCCCCTCTGACACGAAGCAAAGAAATGGCTTCAAAGATCTGCTCGGCAGATTTTAATACTATATACTTAGTCTCGTTAGGCAAAAGGGTTTGATCCAAGAGTACTAAGGCATCATTGGCATCATCTAAACGAATCGAAACAATATTATCAACAACACTCATGCTATCCCTCCACTCTCTTTGTTACGGCATCCAGTGCGAATCTGGCGATATCTTGAAAGGACTTTTGCGCTTCTTCTTCATTCATTTTTTCGCCTGTGACTAAATTCTCAGTAACCGTTAATATGCCGACACAAGGAATATGAAATCTTTGAGCCGCGGTAAAAGTTTGATTCATTTCCATATCTATGGCCAGCGCACCTCTTTCCGCGAACTGCTTGGCAATCTCCAATTCATGCCTTGTTTCAATAGATACTACCGGCCCGGCAAACACATTTTTATCTTTCTTAAGCGCTTCAGTATAGACGTGATCCATCCAAATGAAGTCAGCAACTGCCGGAAAGGTTTGTCCATTAAAACGATGCTTATTAATGCGACTTGTGGTGTGGGCGGTTTGAGGTAAAATAATATCACCTAGGCCGATATCGGCTTGCAATGATCTACATGTGTCAATTTTGATCAACATTTTTGCATCAAGTTCATTTGTGATTTCCACTGCATACATTGCCGCATTCACAGGCCCGATTCCCAAGCCTTGCACAGACACTCTTGTACCATCAAAGAAGCCTGTACATCCGCGCATATTGCGAATTTCATTGTAATAAAAAACGTCATTGAGCAAATTATTTGCGATCCATTCCACATTTAGGGAGTCATTCGTTAAAAAAACCAAATCAGCTACATCTTCTTTTCTTCCAGTTAAACAAAGACCCATATTACTTTCCCTCCCTATCAATTTTACAAGCAACTTCCAATGCAATTTTCATCATATTGTTATAGCTATTCTCCCTCTCAGCTAAAGGGGTATCTTCGTGTGTGTAAACTTGGTGGTCACTACACGTAATTAAAAGTGCTGCCCTAACGTGCTTATAATGGGATGCGGCCACAAACAAACCGGTACCTTCCATCTCTCCGCCAATAAAGTTATAACCCTTCATGGGATCCACGGCAAACTCAGGCATTTTATCGCGTTCCATATAAAGGGCATCGGTACATGTTGTTGGTCCGATATGAACGGGTATACCCAGTTCTTTGGAACAATCGTAGGCCAGTTTAATCAATTCAAAACTACCGGTGGGTATAAAGTCATAGTTACCGAATTCTTGAACAGTGTTGTTTGAAACACTGGCTGAAGCAGTTGAAATAAGAGTATCGCCAACATGTACGTCTAAACTACTGGAGCCGCAGGTACCGATACGAATTAAATTTTTGCAGCCGTAATCTTCCACAAGCTGGTGTACACATTCCATAATGCAAGATGTCCCCATACCGCTACCTTGAACCGATACTCTAGTGCCTTTATAATGGCCCGTATATCCGTACATTCCCCTTGCTTCATTATAAAGGACTGCATTTTCAAGATACGTTTCAGCTAAATACTTTGCCCGCAACGGATCGCCGGGCAACAAAACTGTTTCGGCGATTGCGCCTTCTTCTGCACAAATAAGATCTGGGATAAATTTGCTCATTGTTTTTGCTCCTTTACTGTGAAGATGTTCTGTTTAGCTCGGTTCAATAAACCCTTCTGTTTTTTCATGAAGGATGTGGAAATAACTAGTCCAATAATTGTTACAACGTAAGGAATGATCGACACTAATTCACTGGGTATACTGAGCATACTCAAGGTAATTGCCACAGCATCCGCGGTACCGAACAAAATAGCCGCCACAAATGCTCCGCTTGGCCTAGCACCGCCAAGGGCAGCAGACGCCATACCAATAAAACCACGTCCCGCAGTCATATCTGTTTGGAACCAAGAAACATAATGCATAGACATGAAGCACCCGCCGAGGGCTGCTAGAGCCCCACTAATGCACATGGCAAGCATCTTTATGCGCAAGGAATTTACCCCTACTGATTCAGCTGCTTGATCGTTTTCGCCCACTAATCGAAGCCTCAATCCCAGCTTGGTTTTGATAAGGAAAATATGAATCAATACTGCTATAATGGCCGCCAAATAAGTCAGTACATAGTGGCCTGATAATACCTCTCCCAAAAAGGGAATATTCTCAATAAAAGGTATGTGGATCGTGGGTAGTACTTTGCTTAATAAACCTGTACTCATACCCTTACTCCCACTAACCAGATAAAGAATGAAAATCGTTCCTCCACCCATCATCAAGTTAAAGGCCACACCATTCATGAACATATCTGCCTTTAAAACCAATGCCGTGTAGCCAATAATTGCAGATAGAAGAATTCCAACAATCACCGCGCCCAAAAGTCCCAGCCACGCACTTTGGGTCCAGGCACTAAAAAGTACGCCCGCTAAAGCACCCGTCAACATTGTACTTTCAATGGCAAGATTCATCATACCGGCTCTTGCCACCACTACACCTGCTAAACTTGCAAACATAATGGGGGTTGTCATTCGAATAATTGTAGCTAAAAAGGTTGATGAAAAAATTAGATCGGCTACTCTCATGCTTCAACACACCCGCCTTTCTCAGACTCGGCCGTTGCTTCACGGAACACGGCCCGTTTTTCCCA
>DUPA01000172.1 GCA_012838515.1 Natronincola sp.
AAACGAAGACTATGCTAAGATGATTAAAGCTGACTATTACGGCAAAGATGCTAGAGAAGCAGTTAATATTGCTAGAGAAGTGCTGGGGTAATAAGTAATAGGGTCACACAATTTTGTGTGGCCTGTTTTTTCAGACAGTTTAAGCTCTATTGAAAGTGGCATTATTAGACAGGCACCAAAAGAGATGGTAATATAAGGGTGCTTATGAAGTGTTTGACTATAGGAGACCAGCTAATTAAAGTCAAGCATTAATTTGAATTTTTGCCTAGAAAATCTGCTGGTAAAAAGGGTGTGAAAAATTAAGCCATTGAAAAACACGAACGATAGCCAAAACTAATAAATTTAATAAAGTTCTTAGGCAGCAATCAATTTCATATGATTCTGCCGCCATGTTTGATGTTCTTCGGGCTTTCGAACCTGGTAAGGCTTACCATCACGTAAAACGGCGAACATGTAGTGAAGTAGCTTGTGCATGACTGCAACTAATGCGACCTTCTTTTTCTTGTTAACGCATTTTTTCTGGTAGTATTCCCGAAGAACCGCGTTAATCGGTTGTCCGTTGCGATTCGTGCGAATGGAAGCCATGGCGACTGTAAACAATACACGCCTGCCAAATCGTGTGCCTCGCTTGGAAATCTTGTTTTTGTCGCCTGTGAACTTGCCGGATTGGTTGACAGATGGATCGATGCCAAAGAACGCAACCAAGGCCTTGGGCGAGTTAAACAAACTGAAATCACCAATCTCCGCTACAAGGGTCGCAGCCGTGATGAATCCGACGCCTGGCATGTCATCTAAAAGTTCGATGTACCGGCGTGCATCGGCTGGGAAATCCTTTGCATCAACCATTTCGTGCAACTTCTTTTCAATTTCCGATTGGCTATTTTGTAACTGCAAAATGGTCTCAAGATGAATTGTAATCTTAGAGTCAAGCACGGAAAGCTCTGCTGGCATCGCATTGGTGAGATTGGATATTTCCATAAGGGCATCCACCTTTTTGGAGGCCCAAGCAAGACCTTTCCGGGCGTTCTTGGCAATGAGTGCGGTCAGATGCTTACGGTCGGCTTGTTGAACCGCTTTGGGAGAAGGGTATTCCCTCAAAACGGCCAAAGCTGTCTTTCCGAAAGGATTAGAAAAGATGCTTAAAAATCCCGGGAAGATCAAATAAAGGTCGGTGCAAAGCCTATTTTTGATCTCGGTAAGCGTATCCGCAAGAGCGAAGTATTCCCGTGCCATCATCCGAAGTGCGAGAATTTTGGGTTCCGGTACCAGTGAAAACTTAACATCTTGGTATTTGGCAAGCTTGGCAATTGCCTCGGCATCTTTATTATCGTTTTTCACTTTCCTTAGATCGAAATTTTTGATAGAATGGACAGACAAAGGGTTAAGAACAAATCCTTTGAGGTCATTCGATCTCAGAAAGAAGAAGAGCGGTAAATGGAAGATACCCGTAGATTCTACGAAGTAGATGGGCTTTCGTTGCAACCGCTCTTCTTCTTTTTTTAGAATCTCAAGAAATTTGTTGAACCCGGCCGGGCTATGTTCCACTCGAAACGGTTTGCGAATCATCTTTCCGGAAGGTTCGAGCATTGCAACGACCGAGAACTGCGAGGATACGTCAATCCCCACTACAAAGTCATCTTGGAATTGAGACATATTAACACAACCTTTCAAATGGTGATAAATCAGAGAATCCACTAAGGGAGAATGCCGAACAACCTTGCATTTGAAACGGGTAACACCAAAAGGTGGCCCAACCAGCTAAACATCGAATCATTCTTGTGGAGTGACACGCTAATTCACGGATAAATCCTCAGTCGAGGGATCCAGGGGGCACGCACATCTATCTCTCTGACAAGAGTGATTATATCATAATTTTCAGGGTATAAGCCCTAAAGGTGTCAACTGATTTACCGAACGAAAATCTTAAATTGTCAAGGAACATTCGGGTGGGGTTTTGAAGCGAAACCCTAACTATATCTTACAAGGGGGCAAGTAAATTTGCAGTTGAAAATTTGGATTTAGAAGTACGTCCCGGTGAAATATTTGGTTTTTTGGGTCCTAATGGTGCTGGGAAAACCACAACGATCAAGATGATTGTTGGTTTGCTTCAATTAACTAGTGGCAAGATTTTAATTAATGATACAGATCTTGCAAAAGAGCCTGTAGCTGCGAAGCGAGCTTGTGGTTATGTGCCTGATAACCCCGCTCTCTATCAACGGCTAACCGGGATTGAATACTTAAATTTAATAGGTGATGTTTTTGAGGTAGCCAGTTCTACTAGGAAAAAACGTTTAGAATATTATTTAGAGATGTTTAATCTAACAGAGGTTGCCCATGATTTAGTACAAAGTTATTCGCACGGTATGCAACAAAAGTTGGCACTAACTGGTGCTTTACTTCATGCACCTAAACTTTTTATTTTAGATGAACCTATGGTGGGTTTAGATCCTAAGTCAGCTCATCAGTTTCGAGGTATTATGCGAAAACATGTGGAACAGGGTAACACGGTCTTTTTTTCCACACATATTC
>DUPA01000173.1 GCA_012838515.1 Natronincola sp.
CAGACTTTCTCGAAAAGGCTTTTGAGTACGCTCATGCGGCGAGCCCAGACACTTTATTGTTTTACAATGATTATAATGAGAGTCAGCCAGAAAAACGCGACAAGATTTATAAGCTAGTTAAAGGATTAGTAGACAAAAATATACCTATTCATGGTGTTGGTCTTCAAGCTCACTGGAGTATTTTTGGACCCTCACTAGATGATATTCGTGCAGCAATTGAAAAATATGCAAGTCTTGGCTTACAGTTGCATATTACCGAATTAGATGTATCTGTTTTTGAATTTGATGATCGTCGTACTGATTTGACAGAACCTACTGCAGAAATGGTAGATAAACTCACAGAGCGTTATGATGAAATATTTACTTTGTTTAGAGAATACTCAGAAGTAGTAACTAATGTAACTCTATGGGGCGCAGCAGATGATGCAACTTGGCTAGATGGTTTCCCTGTGCGAGGACGTAAAAATTGGCCCTTGCTATTTGATGTAAACCACGATCCCAAGCCAGCTCTGAAGAAGATCATGGAGTTCTAGTAAGACAACACGGAGGGAAAAAGATGACATCTAGCAATGGCACAAGGAATCCAATTATATGGGCTGATGTCCCGGATCCAAGTGTAATCAGGGTAGAAGATACTTATTATATGAGTAGCACTACTATGCACATGAATCCGGGAGTCCCTATTATGAAATCAAAGGATCTCGCTAGTTGGGAAATAGTTAATTACGTTTATGATGTCTTAGGAGAAAAAGACCAACAAAAATTAATTGCTGATCAAAATGAATATGGAAAAGGTTCTTGGGCTAGTAGTTTAAGATATCACGAAGGTATCTTTTATGTTGTGTTTAGCTCACAAGTTGCTAATTCCACTTTTATATACAAAACTCGAGACATTGAGAACGGACCTTGGGAAAAGCATACAATTCAGTTTGTACATGATATGTCCCTACTGTTTGACGATGACGGATGTGTTTATTTAGTTTATGGTGGTGGCGACATTCGCATTCTTGAATTAACCGCCGATGCCACGTCTGTTAAGCCCAGTGGTCTTAATCAAGTAATAATCCCAAATAGTAGTGCCATTGCCGGATCCGACATTATGTTGCCTGCAGAAGGCGCACACATTCATAAAATTAATAATAAATACTATATCTTCCTCATTACATGGCCGCGGGATGGTATGCGTACGGTTTTATGTTACCGAGCAGATACCATCACGGGTCCATGGGAGGGACGAGTTGTCTTGCAAGACTCGGGTATTGCCCAAGGAGGATTAATTGATACACCTGATGGAAAATGGTATGCACTTCTATTTGGAGATCGGGGAGCTGTAGGACGAATTCCTTACTTAGTACCTGTTACTTGGGAAGATAATTGGCCCATATTCGGTATTGGTGGAAAAGTTCCTCAAGAAGTAGATATAAATAAAAAATCCGACCACCAAATCGTTAGCTCAGATGAGTTTGAACGTCAAAAAGGCGATTCTGACCTAGGTCTTGCTTGGCAGTGGAATCATAATCCAGACAACGAAAACTGGTCATTAACTGAGCGGCAGGGCTTTTTGAGACTACGCACTAGTAGCCTCAGTAAAAGTCTCGTTGACGCTAGAAATACATTGACACAAAGGACATTTGGTCCCGAATGTTCCGGAATAGTTGCGGTTGAAATTTCGGAAATGCGCGTCGGCGATTATGCAGGTTTAGCTGTTTTACAAAAAAACTATGGTTTTGTAGGTGTGAAGATGTCCAAGGCGGGTAAGAAGATCATTATGATGGACGGTAGTTTAAATCCTCCTGTAGAGGTCGATCATATTAATGTAGAGCATGAGCGAGTTTATTTTAAAATTGCTTGTGATTTTAGAGAACAAAAAGATCTAGCGTATTTTTACTACAGTCTTGATGGTAAAGATTGGGTCGCAATAGGAAGTACTTTAAAGATGACTTATACGATTCCACATTTTATGGGTTATAGATTTGCTTTATTTAATTTCTCCACAGAAGAAATAGGTGGATATGTAGATTTTGATTACTTCAGACTAGAAAATTCAAGCTGAACCATTGCACGGGAGGTTTAAAAATGGATGCACTAAAACTTTGGTATAAAGACGAAGCACAATCTTGGGAAGAAGCCCTACCTATCGGCAATGGTCGATTAGGAGCAATGGTTTTCGGTAAAGTATTAGATGAGCGAATCCAGCTTAACGAAGATTCTATTTGGTATGGTGGACCTAAAGACAGAAACAATCCTGATGCTTTGGCGAACTTAGAAAAAATTCGTCAGCTAATATTTGACGGGAAAATTGAGGAAGCCGAAAATCTCATAACCAAGGCCTTTTCAGGAGTGCCGGAAGGACAAAGCCCCTATCAAACATTAGGAGATCTTTTTATAAACTTCTCTTACAAAGATGACTCGGTTGAAAATTATAAGCGCGAACTAGATTTGCATGAAGGAATTGCGAAAATTAGCTTTAGTAAAGGTGGCATAAACTACGAACGGGAACTACTTTCAAGTGCTATTGATGATGTAACAGTTATTCATATAAGCGCTGATCGTGGAGGAAGTGTTTCACTTCGGCTAAAACTAAATCGTCATAAGTGGCATGATGGTATCGCGCAAATTCAGAACCATGGCTTACTTATGAGAGGTCATTGTGGC
Source organism: Natronincola sp. (assembly GCA_012838515.1). Classification (GTDB taxonomy): domain Bacteria; phylum Bacillota; class Limnochordia; order Darwinibacteriales; family Darwinibacteriaceae; genus DUPA01. Next base: position 2,656 of record DUPA01000173.1, read on the forward strand.
GGAGAGAATGGAATTATCTTTAGGACAATGATCAAAGCAGTAAATAATGGGGGCGAGGTTTATACTTTAGGTGAGAATCTCGTGGTTGAGGGTGCTGATTCCGTTACACTTTATTTAAATGCTGAAACAAGTTTTCGTTACCATGATCCTGAAGCTGTATGCTTGGATAAAATCAACCAAGCAATCTTAAAAGGCTACGAAACTATTCGTAAAGCGCATGTCCTTGATTATCAAAGGTTATTTAATAGAGTTCAACTTAAGTTAGATGAGACTAAGGACACTGAAGATTTGCTATTATTACCCACCGATGAGCGGTTACAAAGAGTAATTAACGGTGGCGAAGATCACTCTTTAGTTAGTCTCTATTTTCAATATGGAAGATATTTACTTATTTCTAGTAGTAGGAATAATTCATTACCTGCCAATCTTCAAGGTCTCTGGAATCAAGATATGAGCCCTCCTTGGGATAGTAAATATACAATTAACATTAACACCCAAATGAACTATTGGCCTGCGGAAAGCTGTAACCTAGCTGAATGTCATTTACCTTTGTTCGATTTAATAGAAAGAATGAGAGTTCCAGGACGGAGAACGGCAAGGAAAATGTATAATTGTTCCGGTTTTGTAGCTCACCATAACACAGATATATGGGCTGACACAGCACCACAAGATATTTGGATTCCCTCTTCATATTGGCCACTAGGTGCCGCTTGGCTTTGTCTCCATCTTTGGGAACATTACCAATTTAATGGGGATCTAAATTTTCTCGGTAAAGCATATGAAACCATGAAAGAAGCGGCAATATTCTTCTTGGATTTTCTAGTGGAGGATCCTGCCAGTGGAGAACTTATTACTTGCCCCTCAGTATCGCCGGAAAACACTTATATTTTACCTAGTGGGGAGCAAGGTACGATCTGTAAAGGACCATCAATGGATTCCCAAATAATTTATGCACTTTATACTGCCTGTATAAAAGCAACAGAGATTTTAGATGTTGACCATGAATTACGAAATAGATTTGAGCATGTTCTTGAACGATTGCCCAAACCTCAAATTGGTCGCTTCGGGCAAATTCAGGAGTGGAGTGAAGATTATGATGAGGTAGAACTAGGACACCGTCATATTTCTCACCTCTTTGCCTTGCATCCCGGAAATCAGATTACGGTCAATGAGACGCCTGAGCTCGCTGAGGCAGCACGTGCTACTTTGAATCGGAGACTTGCCCATGGAGGAGGCCATACAGGCTGGAGCCGAGCGTGGATAATTAATTTTTGGGCAAGGTTACAAGATGGTGCCCTAGCTTACGAAAACGTTATGCAAACACTTAGGCTTTCCACACTAAAGAATTTATTTTCAACTCATCCACCATTTCAAATTGATGGCAACTTTGGTGGAACAGCTGGGATTGCAGAAATGTTTTTGCAAAGCCACACAGGTGCAATTCATCTTCTGCCTGCATTGCCCTTAGTTTGGTCTCAAGGAAGTATAAAGGGTTTAAGGGCCCGCGGAGGATTCGAAGTTGATATTACTTGGGAAGCAGGTAAAGTGAAAACTGCAACCATTAAATCTTTTGCTGGTAATCTCTGCAAAGTTTATACAAAAGCAGATGTTGATGTTTTTGTTGACAATGAGTGGTTTAGATTGCCGAAAGAAGCAAACATAGTTAAATTTGAAACACAACCAGATCAGCTATACAAGCTTAGATTTATGGGAGTGTAAAAGGACATAAATATTTTATAAAAAGGAGTAGTGTAAATGAAAAAACAAAGAGTAAATCCTTATCTTCCTTCCTGGGAGTATATACCCGATGGTGAACCACATGTTTTCGACGGTAGAGTTTACGTATATGGTTCTCATGATCGTTTCAATGGACAAGTATTTTGTCTTAACGATTATGTTTGTTGGTCAGCTCCTGTTGATGATTTAGCTGATTGGCGCTATGAAGGAGTAATTTACAAAAAGACCGATGATCCTTTTAACCCTGATGGGCATATGTGTCTTTATGCACCGGATGTTACCAAGGGTCCGGATGGAAAATATTACTTGTATTATGTTTTAGATAAGGTTTCAGTTGTATCAGTTGCTGTTTGTGATACTCCTGCAGGTAAGTACGAATTTTATGGCTATGTTCAGTATTCAGATGGAACAAGACTAGGAGATCGTGAAGGAGATCAACCTCAATTTGATCCGGCCTTACTCACTGAAGGTGACTTAACTTATATGTATACTGGATTTTGCGGTAGGGGAGATAAATCACGCAAAGGAGCCATGGCTACTGTCATAGGTCCAGACATGTTGACGATAGTAGAAGAACCGGTGTTTATTGCCCCTAGTGAACCATATAGTGCAGGAAGCGGCTTTGAAGGTCACGAATTCTTTGAAGCTCCATCAATGAGAAAAGTTGGGGATACGTATTATCTAATTTATTCGTCCATAGTTATGCATGAGTTATGTTATGCAACCAGCAAATATCCTACTAAGGGATTTGAATATCAAGGTGTTGTAGTCAGTAATTGCGATTTGCATATTGACACTTATAAGCCTGCAGAGAAACCCATGTTTTATGGCGGTAACAACCATGGTAGCATTGTGGAGATTAATGGCGATCACTATGTCTTCTATCATAGGCACACTAATGGTACCGCTTATTGCAGACAAGGTTGCTTGGAAAGAATAACAATTGAAAGTGACGGTTCAATTGCTCAAGTAGAAATGACTTCTTGCGGTTCCATAGAAGATCCACTAGTGGGCAAAGGCGAATACCCGTCTTACTTAGCATGTAATCTTTTTTGCGATGAAGAATCAATTTATACTGATTGGACTAGCTCTTGGATGAATAATCAATTTCCCAAGATAACCCAAGACGGTAGAGATGGCGATGAAGAGGTAGGCTATATTGCTAATATGAAAGATTCTGCCACTGCCGGATTCAAGTATTTTGATTGTAAAGGCATTAAAAAGGTAAAAATCAAAGTACGAGGCTATTGCTCCGGAAAGTTTGAAGTCAAGACTTCATGGGATGGCGAGTCCTTAGGAAGTATCGAAGTTGGGTTTTCTAATGTATGGACAGAGTATTCCTCTAATATTGAGATACCCGATGGGGTTCAATCATTGTATTTTACCTATCGAGGTCATGGCAGTGCTAATTTTGCTTCTTTTGTTTTGGAATAGACCTTTATAAAGATTAGAAGCAGGCATTCTATGGAAGATATAGAATTATATAATAGTTAACAATCGTTAATACCGCGTTCAAACTAAATTAAGTTTTATAAAGTTCCAAGGAGGCGAATTCTAGATGTTTAAGAATTTGAAGTTAGCTGTCAAATTGGCTTTAGGCTTCATTCTCGTTCTACTACTAAGTACCACTGTATCATTAGTCGCCATCAGCTATTTGAATCAAGTTTCAACGTCTACGAAATTGATGTACGAGCATCCCTACGCTGTTCACACATCAATTTTGAGGGTTCAAGGAAATATTATGGCTATTGGTCGTGAAATGAAAGACGTCTTAATGATTTCGGATTCTAGTGCCTTAGAGGCGAATGAAGCAAATATAAATGAGTTAGAACAGGCTGTTTATGACGAGTTTGACTTATTATACGAAAGGTTTACGGGAGATCACGCCATTCTAGACAGTGCCTTAGAGGCATTTCAGGCGTGGAAGCCGGTTCGTGAAGATATAGTCAGACTTATGAGGTTAGGAATCATTATGCAGGCTAATAACATTGTAGCTGAAAGGGAAGTGCCGCTCCTTGAGGAGATCGAAGCCCGTATACAAGAAGTCGTTGAGCTTGCCGGTAATGCCGCCTTGGAGTTTACCGAGACAGCAACGTCTGACGTGGCTTCTGCTAGGGGCATGGTAATAGGTTTGCTAATCGCGGCTTATGTAATTGCATTCTTGGTTGCTACTGCTATTACCTTGAGCATTACAAGACCGGTCGGTCGTTTACTACTCTTCACAGAGGAAATTGCCAAGGGTAATTTAGCTGTGGCAGAAAACGATTATAAAAGCAAGGATGAAATTGGAGTACTAAGCCATGCTTTGAATCAAATGAGAAATGCATTACGTAATATGACCGCGTCGGTGACGGATTCTGTTCTCGTTGTCAGTTCATCGTCTGAGCAAATGTCAGCTGGAGCACAACAAACAAGCGCCTCAATCGAAGAGCTTGCCAGTACTGCTAATCAATTTACAAATGCAGTTGATCGCGTTAGCTCTAATGCTCAAGGTATGACCTCAATGGCCCGGAAGACAAGCGAATTATCTACACAAGGTGCTGTTGAAATTGAGCGGACGATAAAAACAATGGGCGAGATTAACGAAATGGTTGGGTCTTTGGCCGTGGAAATCAGAAATTTAGGGCGTCAATCTGAAGAAATCGGCGAGATTGTAACATTGATTACGGGGATTGCAGATCAAACTAACCTATTAGCATTAAATGCTGCAATTGAAGCAGCACGTGCCGGTGAGCAAGGGCGAGGATTTGCTGTTGTGGCAGAAGAAGTTCGAGAATTGGCTGAGCAATCGGCAGAAGCTGCAGGTGAGATCACAAGTTTGATTCAGGAGATTCGAACTTCTGCACAGAATTCCGTTCAAAATGCTGATCTAGGTGCTGCAAAGGTTAACGAAGGCTTGGAGGTGGTAAACAATTCAGGACGCATGTTTAGGGAGATAGATAGAGTAATTCAAAGCCTCGTGTCTGAAATAGCTGAAATTGCATCTTCGACACAGGAGCTGGCGGCAGGATCTGAGGAGATGGGGGCGACTACGGAAGAACAGTCCGCTTCAACGCAACAAATGGCAATCTTGGCTGTGCAAGTTTCAGAGGCTGCTATTAAAATGAATGAAGAGATTGGTCGCTTTAAGCTTTAAAGATAAGATGGAGCATTATCCTAAAACAAAACCAAGCCCAAAAATCGGGCTTGGTTTATTTTTTTCATTCTATACAAAACAAAATATGCTATATTTATTCTTTCACGCCACCAAGGGTTAGACCATGAACAAAGTATTTTTGTAGGAACGGATAAACAATTACGATTGGAACTGTTACGATAACCGTCATAGTTGCTCTAATGGCTCTGGGAGTAATGGTATTCGAGGTACCGGCCGCTGCTCTGGATAGAGCCTGCAGTAATGATCCCGTCATAGTATTTGCACTCTGTAGAACCTTCATTAATTCGTATTGCAACGTACTTAGCTGAGCATTGGCTGAGTTGTATAGGAAAGTATCAAACCAAGCATTCCAGTTGTCAACGGCTACAAATAGAGCTATCGTGGCTAACACGGGTTTACATAGTGGTAAAACTATCTTCCAGAAGATTAAAAACTCTCCTGCACCATCCACCCTTGCCGATTCAGTTAGGCTATCGGGTAAACCATTAATATAGGTTCTAACCACAATTAAATTAAAAGCAGAAACTAGTCCCGGCAAGACATAAACCCAAAAGTTATTTGTTAAACCTAAAGATCTGATTAGGAAGTAAGTTGGTACCAAACCTCCGTCAATATACATTGTCAAAACATAGATAAAGGACACGAGTTTTCTTAAAACAAAGTCTTTACGGCTAATGGTATATGCTACCATTGCAGTAGAAAACGTGCAGAACAGTGTGGATAATACTGTACGGCCAACTGATACCAGCGATGCATGAAATATTTGTTTGCGATCTAGAAGACTTTTGTAATTATAAAGAGAAAACTTCCGTGGCCAAAGGTAAATTCCACCTCGGGAGCTATCTAAAGCATCATTAAAAGAGACTGCTAAGGTATTTAGGAATGGGTAAAGGGTAACAATGATAAGAAAAATAAGTGAAACGTAAACAACGATGTCTATAATGGTATCCCCTAAGCCCTTATAGTGAATTCTATTCATTCTCACTCACCCCGCTTAAATTCAAAATATTCATCTACATTAATCCTTCCTGACCCCATCGTTTCGCTATTTGGTTTGCAGCAAAAACAAGGATTAAACTAACAACACTCTTGAAGATTCCAACGGCAGTGGCAAAGGAGTAGCGCATCATTTTGATTCCGTAGTCCAGTTCGTAGATGGCGAACACCCTGGCATAATCTATGACCCTACCATTTTGAAGAAGATATTGCTGCTCAAATCCGGAGCTCATTAAATAACCCATGTTCATGATCAAAAGTATGCTAATTGTTGGTCTGATTGAGGGAAGTGTAATATACCACATCTGCTTTAGTCTACCGGCCCCGTCAATGACAGCCGCCTCATATAAGGCCGGGTCAATACCTGCAATAGCCGCAAGATAAATAATTGCGCCCCATCCCACTTCTTTCCAAACGTGGGAAATACCAATAATCCACCAAAACATCTTTGGAATACCTAAAAACATAATAGGTTCTTTAATAATGCGTAAGCTCATTAGTACCTGATTTATAATGCCACCATCAGTAGATAAAGCGTCTCTCACGAGGTTTGCCGCAACAACCCAGGAAATAAAGTGGGGTAAATACGATATTGTCTGTGCAGTCTTTTTGAATTTAACAGCCCTAACCTCATTGATGGCGAGAGCGAGAGCTATAGAAGCCACAGTACCCATCACTAGCTTGATAATACTCATTGCTAATGTGTTTCTTAGAACCTGATAAAAAACAACGTCCTTGAATAGAAGTCTAAAATTTTCAAATCCAACCCACGTTTGTTGGAAGAGGCCTTTTCCGGGCCAGTAGTTCTGAAAAGCCATAAGCCAACCCCAAATTGGGACATACTTAAAAATAATGATATGAACCACAAAAGGTACAGACATCAAAATTAAAGCTTTTTGACGTTTAATCTTATCCCACAGTTTGTTATGCCGTCTTGGTAAAGTAATTGATGTATTCACGATTTTTCAACCCACTCCAAAAAATTATAGTAGGGGCGCTTTTAAGCGCCCCTTTAATCTACTTGAGACGATCCTAATTTTACCAGTTTTCCATGCGCCAATCAATACCTTCTTGGTACACTTTCATCTGTTCTTTCATTAGTGGACTGATGTCTCTTACATAGTTTGCCCAGATGCCTTCAAACTCTGCAGGCTTACTCATAACAAGGCGAGGAACATATCCGTTTAGGACATCCTTCATTCTTGTTTCTTCGATATGCGCTGCGGAACCGGCTGGCATTGTAATTGTCCATAGTGGGAAGTACTTTTTGAAAATAGGTTCGTTGAATAGTTCTGTAAATGTTTGAACGCCGTATGCATCCACAACTTCTTTTTCCGCATCGTGGCTGCCGGAATAGATCAAGTGTGGCTGTGTATCAGGGAAGAACATGTTTCCGTTTTCGTCAACACCCCTCAAGCTTGGGAATGCGTTGTGGAAATATTGTCTTCCAAAAACGTTTTGTACCCAGTCAGGATCTCTAAATAGTGCTGTCTGCTCTGGGGTTCTGTAGTACAAGCCATCTTCGTCTACTAGATAATGTTCACCTTCGATACCCCACTGAATTAATCTCTGGGTATCTTCTTTGATTAGATAGTCTAGATATTTAATGGCTGCAACAGGATCTTTACATGATGTTGTAATGCCCATGCCCTGTGTTGGTTGGACATATGGAATATCGAGTTGATACTCTTCAACCAAGGTGTCAATTACGATCGGCAGAGGTACCAAGATGCTATCTGGATCATCTCGTAGAAGGTAATTTTGAGCTTCTTCCACTTGCCAGAATTGGTTGAATGTTCCTAGTACGCGACCGGAACTTAATTTTTCAATATACTGGTCGTAGTTCATGACAAACGTTTCTTTGTCAACGATGCCTTTATTATACATCTCGTTAAGCTTTTGATAATACTGCTTAGCTGTATTAGATGTATGGTATTGTTTTACAACATATCTTCCTTGCTCTAAAACGGGCACGTATTCACCTTCGTTTGGATAGCCCATTAAGTGTTGAGGAACGTTAGTTGTTGCAAAGCTTCTCCAATCATCAAATAAGGTTAGGTAACCAATAGTGCTTTGACCATTGATTGTAGGATACTTAGCTACATAATTCTCAATTAATTGGAAGTATTCATCGAAGGTCTTTACGATTGGCCAACCTGCGTCTTTTAGAACCTTTTTATTTATGAAAAAGGCCAAGGATGGATAACGAGATTTATCTGGGCCGTATGGAATTGCTTGAATTGGTAGCCAGTAGACGTTTCCATCTTCTTGCTGTAGCATTTCCCAGTGGTTGGCGTACAACCTTTTTAGATTAGGTGCATGCTCCTCGATGAGCTCGTTTAATGGTCTTAATGCACCTGCGTCTTTTAGCAGACTTGTGAAGTGTGCTGCAACGACCATGTCGGGGTAGTCTCCACTTGCGATCATAAGTCCTACTCTTGTTTCTAAGTCGCCTACTAAGGCTTCCCTATTTAACTTTATTCCTGTTTCCGCGCGAATAATGTCACCTACAATAGTCGAACCCGGATATTCCGGTAGTGGCTCGCCTGTGAAAACAGTTAACTCTTTTAAATTTTGGGCGAACATTGTTCCGCTGGCGGTTACAATGATCAAAAGTAAAGTAACTACGAAAAGAACCCTATTTTTCATTGATGAATCTCTCCTTTTTACTCTAAATTTGCTTGATCTACTCCCGTACTACGCTGAAAAAATTTTCTTATACTTTTAGTTAATCACCTCTTTCTGTCTTAACCAGTGCACAACGTATTATATAACGGAAACTATATCTTATCTTCTTCATATTATGGCAAACCCCTTTTAAAAATTCCGAAAGTAATTGTTACCAAACGCTGTTTATTTTGGAAAGCGGTTTCGCATACGAGAAACATTTTCCCAAAAATATTGAAACAAGTTAATTTTATCGTAGGGGTAGGAAATGATAAGCCGATAAGGAATACTCATCTAAGCTTTGTTTTGCAGAGATTTGAGAATAAAAAAACGCGCTTTATAAATTGGCTAATTGCGTTAATGTTCCCAACTGCCAAGATTCCAAAGTAAAATGAATGGCAAATATCATCATCTTTATAGTAGGAATTATAAGAATAAACTTAGGAGGCTTAATTATGCGGAAATCATTAATGGTAGCGGTCGTATTTAGTATTGTATTCGCAATGGTTTTACCTGTTGTAGCTAAGGATTACGCAGTTGATTTCGGAGATGACTTTTCAGGTAACTCAACGGAATGGCGCTCTTTCGGCACCGGAGTGCTAAATATAACTACGGAACAAGCGAGAACGGGTACCCAAAGTTTGAAAATGTCAGGCCGTAGAGACGCTTGGAATTCGGCATCCATTGATCTTGATCCTATCTTAGTAGATGGCGGCACCTACAATTTCAGTATTTATGTGCGTTTACCATCGAATGTAGATGGTGAAGTCTACGGGCACTTTACCGTTGCCGAAACACTAAAAGACGGGACTACTGAATATAATTGGCTTTGCGAGGATGTTCTGCTCAGTAATGATGAATGGGTTTTAATAGAAAGCGATGCTTATACATTTAACGGGCAAAACATTAATGAGGCTTGGCTGTATGTGGAGGTAAGCGACGGTTCTGCAGCTTATTATCTCGATGATTTCAGAATTGTGGGTAATAAACCCTTAAAAGGCACCGCGGAGCAAATCGTTAAACACGATCTTCCGGCACTAAAGGCTGTTTTTGCAAATGACTTTAACTTTGGTGTAGCCACGAGTCCTCATTTTCTTGGTGCGCAAAGTATGCATTCTCCGTTTGTCGGCTATCATTACAATGTTTTGGTGGCTGGTAACTCAATGAAACCTGATGCACTACAACCTATAGAGGGAGTTTTTAGCTGGAGCCAAGCCGATCGATTCGCAGATTTCGCCGAACGCCACAATATGCAAATGCGTGGTCATACTTTAGTTTGGCATAATCAGATACCGAATTGGTTCTTTACGGATCCTGATAAACGTACAAACCCGGCCACAGCCGAGATGCTTATTGATAGGTTGGAAAATCATATCAAGACTGTTGTCGCAAAATATAAAGGCATAGTAAGTTCCTGGGATGTTGTCAATGAAGTGCTTAATGATAGCGGTGGTCTAAGGGGTGACAATGATGATTCAAAGTGGAAAGGAATAATTGGCGATATTGATGGTGATGGGTACGAAAGTGATTATATTGAGTTGGCATTTAAGTTTGCCCGCGAGGCTGATCCCGATGCCGAATTAATAATTAACGATTACGGCATTGAATCTAGGGGAGCTAAGCGCACCGGTATGTATAATCTTGTCAAGCGCATGCTGCAAAAAGGGGTACCTGTAGATGGCGTCGGATTGCAGATGCATATTGACATTTACGGACCTTCAGCCAGTGAAATAGAAGAATCCATTGAGCTTTTCGCTTCTTTAAGGGAGTATAATCCTGAATTTACCGTGGTGGTTTCGGAGATGGATATGTCCGTCTATCGCTGGCAAGAAGGGAAAAAGGAAATAACCATCGAGCACCTGGAGCTGCAGGCGGAACGTTATGGTGAAATCTTCGAAGTGTTTAGAAGACAAGCCGCAAAAGGTAACTTAAGTACTGTGGTTATGTGGGGACTTGGGGATATGGACAGTTGGTTAGAAAACTATCCGATTCGCGGTCGCGGTGATGCAGGATTATTATTTGATAAGCAAATGGCAGCAAAACCTGCATATTATAAGATCATTCAACCTGATAAAAGATGGTATGTTACAAAGGCTGAGTACAAGGGTGCTTTGACTTTGTTTGGAAAAGGCGGTCAATTAATAGGAACAGTCAAGCCAGGAGAATATACTATCCAGGAGCTAAATGCAGAGGCTCCAATTGTGGATCTGAACCGAGTACAATTGGCGAAAGGTTTTGTTATGGAAGTTTACCCCAAACTAGATAGTGCAAATCCTAAATACTATGTTGGCGATGGACAGACTTTTGACTTAAGGATGTCGGATCTCGGAGACAAGATCATAGTCAAAGAAGATGCGGGAAGAAACCTAGTCTTAAATAGACCCACAGATGCCAGCCACAATGCAGATCGTGCCGGCCGTGCCGTTGATGGGCAGCTTTTATCAAGTTGGAGTGCAAACGACACACCACCGTATTGGTTGAGTGTTGACCTCGGTGAACCGTATATATTAACAAGTTGGGTTGTGCATCACCGTGAAGCGGGTGGCTTTAATCCAACAATGATGGATGGTCCGTTAAACACCTCTTCTTTTGTATTTCAAATTAGTGATGATGGTTTGTCTTGGCAGGATGCAGACATTGTGGAGGATAATATTTTAAGTAAAACAGACAGGGCTTTTTCTCCCGTCGAAGCTCGATATGTTCGAATCTTAATTAGAAAACCTACGTCTTTAGAGAATAACCAAGAAGCAGTAATATATGAATTTGAGGTCTATGGTTTGGAAGTAGAATAATTAATTTAATAATCTAGGGAGTGGTAAAAAATGAAGGCGAAAAAAGCACTAATAGTTCAAGGTGGATGGGATGGTCATCAACCTGAATTAACAAGTAAACGTTTTGCGAACATGCTTTTGGAAGAGGGTAACTGGCAGGTAGACATTGAAGATAATCTTGAGTGCCTAGAGGATTACGAGCGTCTTTTAACCTATGATCTTTTAGTATCTTGTTGGACCATGGGAACTATAACCCAAGAACAACGGGGTAATGTTAGTAAAGCTGTTGGCGCCGGCATGGGCTTGGCCGGCTGTCATGGTGGAATGTGCGATTCCTTTAGGGAAGATGTGGAATGGCAGTTTATGACCGGTGGTCAATGGGTGTCGCATCCGGGTGGAGATGGTATCGATTATACGGTTCATATAAATCATGGATCAAGCTCCATTGTTGAGGGTTTAGAAGATTTTGAAGTCAGTAGTGAGCATTATTATCTTCATATTGATCCTGCAGTTGAAGTACTTGCAACAACGCGGTTTCCCCATCCTGATGTTCCTTATTATCACATTTCGAACAAACCCGTTGACATGCCGGTGGCGTGGACAAAGTTTTGGGGCAATGGCCGTGTATTTTACACATCTTTAGGACATCACGATGATGTTTTTGACAAAAGCCCCATGGCCCATAAGCTAATGAAAAATGGACTTTTGTGGGCAGGCGAAAGTAAGGAGCGAGTTCAAAAGTTAGGGTTAACTGATGAGCGCTTTCAAAGTGACGCGAAGATGTACTAAAACACTAATGCATGAATAAAGAACTGAGAGGTTGAGCTTATTGTCTTTTAAAGTAGTTTTTATCGGGGCTGGGAGTATTGGTTTCACTCGCGTTTTACTACGTGATCTATTAGCCGTTCCCGAGTTCGCGGATATACAGATTGCATTCACTGATATTAATGAAAAAAATCTAGAAATGGTAACAAAATTAGCTCAGCGTGATATTGATCATAATGGACTAGAAATTAAGATTCAGTCCACACTAGATCGCAGAGAGGCACTCCGCGGTGCTAATTATGTTATTAACGTGGTACGCATCGGAGGTTTAGAAGCCTTTGAGCAGGATGTGGAGATTCCACTTGAATACGGAGTGGATCAATGTGTTGGTGATACGCTTTGTGCCGGTGGAATCATGTATGGCCAACGGGGAATATCAGCCATGCTCGAGTTTTGTAAAGACATACGGGAGGTGGCTGAGCCTGATTGTATTATGCTTAATTATGCCAATCCGAATGCCATGATTACTTGGGCATGTAATAAGTACGGGGGTGTAAAGACAATTGGTCTTTGCCACGGAGTACAACACGGACATGGGCAGATTGCAGAGGTTTTGGGTTTAGAGCAAAACGAAGTTGATATCATTTGCGCCGGGATCAACCATCAAACTTGGTATATCAAGGTTCAACACGATGGCAAGGACATGACAGGATTATTGCTAGAAGCATTCAAAAAGCATCCCGAGTATAGCAAAACAGAAAAAGTGCGCATTGATATGCTGGAGCGCTTTGGTTATTACAGTACCGAATCAAATGGGCATTTAAGTGAATATGTGCCTTGGTATCGCAAAAGGGCCGATGAAATCAAAGATTGGATTGATTTGGGCTTTTGGATTAATGGGGAAACAGGCGGCTATTTACGGGTTTGCCGTGAAGGTCGGAATTGGTTTGAAGCTGACTTCCCCAAGTGGATGCAAGAGCCACCTATGGAATATAAATCGGAAAAGCGCAGTCAAGAACATGGATCCTATATCATTGAAGGTCTAGAAACCGGGCGTGTATATCGGGGGCATTTTAACGTAATAAATAATGATGTATTAAAGAATTTGCCCAAAGATGCCGTTATTGAAGTACCGGGATATGTAGATGCACTCGGGATTCACATCCCGGTGATTGGAGAATTACCCCTAGGATGTGCAGCGGTTTGTAACGCTAGTATTTCTGTGCAACGTTTAGCGGTGGAAGCAGCGGTTACGGGTAATGACATGTTGCTCCGTCAGGCAATGATGATGGATCCCCTTGTGGGAGCAGTATGTAATCCACCGGAGATTTGGCAAATGGTAGATGATATGTTGATCGCTCAGGAAAAATGGTTGCCGCAATATGCAGAAGCCATTACACAGGCTAAAGAGCGGCAGGCTACCCTAAAGCGTATCTCTACTAATAAGGGTTACAAAGGTGCGGCTCGCCTACAAGAAAAAACGGTTGAAGAAATGATGGCAGATAATTAGGGGGGAGGGACTTATCCTGAAAAAGAACTTGTCAATTAAAACTAAATTTACACTTTCAATATGCCTTGTATTTTTAGTGATTATTGCCGGCATTAGCACATTCCTGTTTCATAGCTCCAGTGACGTAATTAGTTCAAGTATTTCCCGGGAAGCACAGCTGGTTGCTGAATATAATGCTGATACAATATCCGAGTGGTTTAGATCAATTGAAAATGAGATGTTTCTGTTGTCGGAGGTGCCTGCGGTAAAGGCCTTTGAGATGGATAAAGTTAAAGTTTTAATGAACACTTTAATCTCTAAACGCCCCGATTATGGCGGCATCCTTGTTGCAGATAGGACAGGTACCGCCACAACCGTAGAAGGACATGTTATTGATATTGGTAGCCGAGATTATTTTATAAACGCTATCTCCACCGGGGGGCTTGTCTATTCTGATCCCATGGTTACCCAGGCAACAGATTTAGCAACAATTATGCTTGCACGGCCTATTTTTGATGATTCAGGGCGTCGAGTGGTTGGAGTTTTAGCAATCGCTGTAGCACTTGAGCAATTGCAAAAGATTGCTGCTGAAATGAACTTGACAGGACATGGTTTTGGTTGGTTAATTAATGACAATAAATTAGTTGTGGGTCACCCTGAACCGGAATTTCTGGGTAGCGACGAGTTATTCACCCGTGATGCAGAGCTTCGGCCAATTGTGGAAAAAATGATCCGTGGTAGTTCAGGTGTGGAAACTTATCGAAAGGGCGGTACTAATAGACTTGTTGCTTATTCGCCCATAGAACAAAACAATTGGTCCATAGCTTTAGAAGCAAACGAGCGTGATATAAATAATCCCTTAATTGTAATGAGAACCATAAGTTTGCTCGGGGCTATTGGTGCTATTTTGATTGCTATTATTATTTCGTATTTATTGGTGGCGTCTTTAACAAAACCAATAATCTCCTTAAAAGAAAGTGCGGAGCAAGTGGCAGCCGGCAATTTAAGGGCAACTTTTTCAACAGAAAGAAAAGATGAAATTGGTTTATTAGGTGCTGCTTTTAACCATATGGTTCAAAGCCTCAGGCATTTGATAGAAAACGTACAGTTGTCCGCGGATAGGGTGCTAGATACCTCAGTGCAATTATCAGGCGTAACAAGTGAGGCCGGCGCATCTATTCAAGAAATCGCCAGCGGCGCTAATGAGTTTTCTCAGACAGTGTCTGTAATGAACACCAGTGTAAGTGAGGTTTCCAGTTCTGCGACGCTGATCACCACGGATGCTTTAGATGGTGAAAAAGCACTTGAAAGAACTAGAGAACAAATGAAAGAACTCATGGTGAGTATTCAATCTCTATCGGGCATAATTGAAAGTCTTGATGCCAGCTCTTCGGAGATAGGACAAATCGTTGAAACCATATCGGATATTACGGAACAAACGAATTTGTTAGCACTAAATGCCGCCATTGAAGCAGCTAGAGCAGGTGATCACGGAAGAGGATTTGCGGTGGTTGCCGACGAGGTCCGTAAGCTTTCGGAGCAAAGTAATCAAGCGACGCAAGATATTAGTAAATTGATTATTGACATACAGCAAAGGACTAAACAAGCTGTTATGGGGATGCACGAGGG
>DUPA01000174.1 GCA_012838515.1 Natronincola sp.
CTTTACCGAAAGATACTTTGACGAATTCTACAAAGCGCTCCAAGACGCCATCTTCGAAATAGTCACCATCGACAATAGGGATGATGTTGTTAGCTGCCAGGCGGACTGATGACGGCAGCCACTCATCACCAACATTAATTTCCCAATCTCCATTATTTACACGATACTTCTCCCCAAAATCTCCCCCAGCATATATAAGGCCTTCTTTATCCAAAGAATACCGGCCGAACATGCAACCTACTGCATAGGAGATAAAGGATTTGATATCCCTTTCCCGGTCGGCTTTGCTTATGGTGATGTCCTCGTCCTCTACTTCAGGAGTGAGTTCATCTTGCAAGCCGTAGATATCGATAAAGATGCGGTTCAGCTCTTCTTCATTTTGTTTAAGTTGGTTGAATTGAGATTCGGCAAAGGAAGACCATTTGCCGAAAGCTTCTTCGATGGTAGTAGCGTTATCTTTATAAGTTAGAAAGGGATGGCACTTGAAATCCCAGGAGGTTTCAAAGAAGTCCCAGTCGGTTTTGGAAATTGAAATACATTCGAGGGATTTTTCATTTATCATTTTAAATTTACCGTCATCGGTAGTTATTATTACA
Source organism: Natronincola sp. (assembly GCA_012838515.1). Lineage (GTDB taxonomy): Bacteria > Bacillota > Limnochordia > Darwinibacteriales > Darwinibacteriaceae > DUPA01. Next base: position 597 of record DUPA01000174.1, read on the forward strand.
GGCAGATTGGAGATATTGCCTACTTGAAAATTTAGGGTGGGGTTTAATAGTTTTAAAAACTCATGGGAAAGCTTGGTGCACAAGAACGCCATAATGTAGTAAATGTAATCCTTGCTAGGAAATAGCGAAGAACCAGCAACATCAAAAATGAATCCTGGAGGGCTGTAACGAACACCAAATTTTGAAGAACTTACAAAAGACCAAGTTATTGATTCTTTAAAATAGAAATCCGGGTTTTGTGGCCTAGACTTTAAATTGCCTTGTTCGTCCTTATAATTTCTGATTTCACAACCGTCATTTTCCCAGTTAACTAGATAATCATTATTCCCGTACCACTTTCTATAATCCCCACCTTTATTATAAGGAAACCACTTGAGACCACTCTCCTTCGCCTTTTCTCTGTTTTTAAAGCTAAGACCAATGTTACTAAAGGAAACTTCACTCCAAATTCTTAGAAATAGGGCATTGTTGGCCGTTGCGATACCCTGTTTGATTTCGGCGATTTCCTTTAATGTCTTAGATTTTTGAAAAATTGACCTCACTTTTTTACTCGCCCAATAAGCAATAGGACTGCCTGGTATTTTTGAAAAGTCGCTAGAACATGACGTGTATCTGTAATCTACATTGGGGTTAGTAACAGCCTCTAGTGTTTTTAAGGGTTGATTATCTGCGCCCCTAAAATTAGACAAACTAACAAATTCACCAGTTTCCCCCGTAAATTCATTTCTAAGAGTGAAGGTGCAAATAGGTACTGTTGCATCTGCAAACCCTGAATACTCCAACTGGATTAAACTAGTTAAAGATCTTTTTGTTGTAATTGTTCTTCTAAGTTTCTCATATGACGAGATAAACATCCAGACAAAGGGCGTCATGAAACCCAGGTGGCCACTTTTAAATGCATAGCGACAATTTCGTTCAATAAAAACTGCAAAGAGATCAGCTTTAGTGTCTGGAAAATTATCATTTAAAAACGCAGCCAACTGCGGGTTCATGTTCCTTCTGCCCATATACGGCGGATTGGTGCAGACCACATCATACTTCCGGCTCATGATCCGGGCTTGCTTGATCAACGGCGGCAC
>DUPA01000175.1 GCA_012838515.1 Natronincola sp.
GAGCAATGGCATCTGGAAAACAATGAAAATGCTTCTACTGATTCCGATTGGCGCGGGTATAACTGCCATAATAGCCCCATGAGACACCATGCTAAACACACTCGAAACAGAATGATGGAGCATCATTTTATGGGTAAATAATAGTAATCTTTAGGAAGTGTTCTCATACGCTTCCTATTTTTTATCTTTCATCTAAAGGGCAATATGCATAGAACGTTAGAAAAGAATGATATCATAACCCTCTTTTGTGAAAAATTCTAAATCGGAGTGTCCCGAAAGGGCGCCATCAATGGGTAATTCTTGCTCTTGGGCTATCTCTAAAGTGTTCATCATGGCTGCGCAGGCCTTACAAACAGAACGCACTAAACCGGCTTCTCGGATATTGTTCCATAGAGAGGCTTGCGGTGATTTACTTATATCGCCTAACCTAGCACAAGATGCACCTTCCACAATCAACGCAACATCATAACCTCGCTGATGATAATTCCAGACATTTAATAATGCATGGACAAAACAAGGCATTTCGCCATTAAAGCTAACAATAGCAATCTTCTTCATCCTTTGTCCTCCTTTTTGGCTGTCATACTATTGAATACGACATTTTACAGAGTTTTCCTCCAAATAAACCTTGATCAAAGTTACATAGTCCCATATACTAAAATAGTAGTTTACTAGTTTAGTACCTATAAATGCGGAGGGATACATGTGAAAATACCAACTAATTTGAAACACAAACCGGTAATTATAGCGGAAGATTATGGAAACATCGATGGCAGAAGCGCCTACAAAACCGATGTGCAAGGTCTTTCTTTAGGTCTCGCTCAGTGGAATGATCGGGGAAAAGTCGATATTTCAGCTAAAGTTTGGAGACATACGGGGGAAAGATGGTCTAGGCAATCGGAAGAACTACCATTTCATAGAGTTTTAGATCTGGCAATTTTGATTTGCCGCGCCAAGCAGCATATTGACGGAGCTTATGTGCATGAGCATCTTTACGACACCGGTAACCCCACAATTGACCGCGTAGGTCTACAAGGGGACGCCATGACAGTAAAAGTTTGTACTGATAATGAGTATATTAATGAGGACATAGAGCTCTTTAGGCAGGTGTTAAGTGAAGATGGCGAACTTTTAGGTGAACGACTCAGAACCTTATCCCGTCTGCTAAAGGAGATGGGCTATTAAAGGTACAAAAAGATGGACTAGATTGGAAAAACCTACACAAATTATTTTTGATAAATCGCCAACTTTTTAATGAGTCAATGAATATATAAAGTGAAGGTACCTTCGAGGGGAGATATTTATGGAGCACACTGAACAAGAGCTGATTCAAGCCGCCAAACGAGGTGAACACAACGCTTTAGAGTCTATATTTCGTCAGCACTTAGATGGAGCGGTACGTCTAGCCTACCTAATAACAAAGAATTGGGCTACCGCAGAAGATGCTGTGCAAGAAGCTTTTTTACAGGCATTTCGCTCACTTCACAATTTCCAGGATGATAAGCCGTTTAAGCCTTGGTTCACTCGAATAGTAGTGAATAAAGCAAAAAGGACCAAAAGTAGCTTAGATAGAGGTCATCTTCCGTACGAATTTGAAGAAGAAAATCCCCACCGCAGTCTGGCTCCGGAAGCCCATACTGTAGAAAAAGAAGAACTTGACGCAATTTTCACCGCCATTAATCGCCTCGATGATAATCATCGAATTCCCCTCTTACTCAAATATGTAACGGGTCTAACGGAGGCCGAGACGGCTGAAACCTTAAAACTGCCCCTATCCACTATAAAGTCTAGGCTTTATACGGCCAGAAAACGCTTGGAGAAGTATATTTCCGAATCAAAAGGAGGTGACGAGCATGGACTTGGATCAAAAGATTAAAGAAAGCTTAATGATTAAAAGTGAATGGAATGGTTCGGTCACGAAAATGTGGAATAATATTTCCAATGAACTGCAACCTAAAAAACCCTGGTGGCAAAGGCAACAATTTTGGTTTAGTACCGTTACGGCCGCTATAGCGATCTTAATCCTGTTCTTGCAAACAAATAAACCAACTTCCCCACTACAACCTATCGCTGAACCTGAGTCAACTCAAGAACAGCTATTAAATGGATTACCTAAAGTGGCAACTTTTCGCACCATGCTCGTGGAAGAACCTTTAGAAGTGAGACCAAGTGGAGAAATCGATCTACATCTTAACTACTGGCCTACCTTAGAGACTGAAGAATTTAAAGAAATGACCCTCTCCGTATTGCACATTGAAGAAACTAGCGGCTCCGAATCTTTGGTCAAAGTAATTAGCTTAAATGAAGGTACCATTGATGTAAACGAAACCTTCGCGGTTATTGCTCCAGATAAGGCGGGAACCTATCGTCTAGTTATTGAAGGAAATTTAGAGATTAACCAAACTGTACACACAATCCATGCATCTAAATTAATAAAGGTCTTAAACGAGGAAGGAAGATAATATGTTTAAAAAAATTACGCGAGTAAGTGTTAGTTTATTTTTAATCTTGATGCTAATGGCAATTCCCGCGTTCGCCGATGGTACGGTTCCTGAAAACACCGGTCGATTGAAAGTGAAAGGTAATGCAGTTGTCACGGTTTCACCTGATATCGCCCATATTACTTTGGGAGTCGAAACATCTCATTCTTCTGCTGAACGGGCAACACAAGAAAATGCCCGTAAAATGGCTAATGTATTTGTTGCCCTAAAGAATCTCGAACTTGAAGACTACGATATTTCCACAAGTGGTTATTCAGTCTACAGTTACGACGAGTTCAAGAAAAATAGTGATAACGAAGATGTGGTTGTAACAACCTATAAAGTAAGAAATAACATTAACATCAAGACAAAGGATTTAAACGAAACCGGAACCATTGTTGATGTGGCGGTAAAAGCCGGAGCTAATCAAATACATGGCATTTGGTTTGATCTTAATGATAAACAAGAATTACAATTACAAGCTCTAAAGCTAGCGATAGACCAAGCTAAGGCCAAGGGCACCGCTATGGCCGATGCCTCCGGTATAAGCCTAGGTGGAATTGCCTCCCTAACCGAGGACTATGCGACACATGCACCAATGCAAGAAAGCATGATGATGAGAAATACATTGGGAGGTTCGGCTGGGACTTCGTTTAATCCCGGCGATGTGGAAATAACAGCACAAGTAACTATAGAATATTGGTTCTAACATGATTACTTCTAAGAGGTAAACCCAACTAATGGTTTACCTCTTTTTTCCTTTAATCTTCCTTATCTCGTTCTGTTGTGCTATCATTATATTGATATTTAGCACTTAGGAGGTTAAAGATGAGAGGGTTAGAGGTACAAAAAGTGCATAAAACATATGGCACTAAAAAGGTGGTTGACGATATTTCTTTTCATGCCCCTCCAGGTAAAATTCTTGGAATACTCGGACCAAACGGAGCAGGTAAAACCACAATCATAAGAATGATAATGAATATAACTGCTCCTGATCAAGGAAACATAATGTTTAAGGACGGAAGAACTGAACATAAGGGAATTCCCCTTGCCTCCATAGGTTACTTACCAGAGGAACGGGGACTTTATAAAGAAGCCAAGATTATGAATATTCTTCTGTTTTTAGCAAGTCTCAATGACGTTCCGAAACATGTAGCTAAAGAGAGAATTCTCCGGTGGCTAACTAAATTTGAGTTAGAGAAATACGCCAATAGCAAAGTCGAACAACTTTCCAAGGGAATGGCTCAAAAGGTACAATTTATTGGCTCTGTTTTACATGAACCTAAATTTATTATCCTAGATGAACCTTTTTCCGGCTTAGATCCAGTTAGTCAAGATATGTTTAAAACCGAAATTAGAGCTTTGGCTAACTTAGGTGCTTCCATACTATTATCCAGTCATCAAATGAATATAGTAGAAGAACTTTGCGACGATATATTTTTGATTCATCAAGGCAGGGAAGTTGTGAAGGGAGATTTACAAACAATTAAGGAGCGCTATGGTAATTTTAGGGTAAACATGCTCTCAGAAGCCCCTAATGAAGTTATACTTAACACCGGTCTAGTGGCGGAATCCGAAAAACTCGGTCATGCTCGTTATCGGTACACTCTTAAAGATAGGGTGAGTCCTTTGGAATTCACTAACAGTTTGCCTGCGGACTTAGAGATCAGAGAACTTATCGTTAGCAGACCTTCACTTCACGATATCTTTGTCAAAATTGCACAAGGGGGTGCAGAAGTTGCGTCAAACATGGAAAATAGCTAGATGGGAAGTAATGCGTAATCTTACTAACAAGCAATTTATTATCGGGCTTTTAATAACTCCGTTAATTATGGTTGTCTTCGGTGGCATTCCTATTCTTCTAGAGTATCTAAATAGACCTTCTATATCAACATATTATGTCATTGACCACATTGGGATCGTGGAAGAGATGCAAGAACTATTACCTGAAAATGTTCTTTTGGAACCCATAGAAGATAGTGAATCTATTACTGATATTGTTAAATCCTCAAAGGCCAGTGGTTACTTTATCTTAGATGAACAATTTTTCACCACCGGCGAAATCAATCTGGTTTATAGCGACCGAAATAGCAATCCGTTAAATGCCGTACAAAAGGCACTTTCCTCCCTTTTACAGCAAAAAAGGTTGTCTGCTTCAGGAATAGATCCGGAACAACTATCTTTTGTAACGGCACAGGCTAGGGTGCGAGAGATCCCCATTGAAGAAGAATTTGAGCCGAGGGCTTTAGAGATGCTTGTATCAATGGTTTTTGCGTTCCTAATCTTTTTCTTAACTGTTACCTCTGCCTCAATGCTCATGCAAAGTGCAGTTCAAGAAAAGAGAGACCGCATGGCTGAAGTGGTTTTATCATCGATTCGTGCAGGGAAACTCATGCAAGGCAAAGTAATCGGGCACTTTATTCTCGGTCTGATTCAACTGAGTTTTTGGCTTGCTATAGGCCTGCCTTTAGCATTCTTCTTCCTTGATTTACCTGTTATGGAAATTATCTCTGCTGTAAACATCCCGTTCATCCTCTTCTTCGGACTAGGTAGTTATCTTATGTTTAGTTCCATTTTTGTTGGAATCGGTGCAACCATGGAAGATATTCAAAGTGCAGGTAACTCCCAAGGTCTAGTGGTTTTGTTACCTATGATGTCATTTCTCTTTTTGAATCCGGTCTTAGACAATCCCGATGGAAACATTGCCGTTTTTGCCAGCATCTTTCCGTTGACTAGCCCCACAATAATGATGATGAGAAACGGACTTACCGTTATACCGCTCTGGCAGAAGCTTCTCTCCGGTGGATTGTTATTAATAACAGTATTTGTAACGATTCGTCTCGCCTCAAAAATATTTAGAATCGGTATGCTCATGTATGGTAAAAATGCGAGTTTTAAAGAAATTTTCAAGTGGCTGCGCTACAAAGAAAGTTAAATTTAAGGGAACCTCACGGTTCCCTTCCCTCTATTCAATCATATTTAATGCATTTTCTAAATCATAGCTTTCTAAATCTTCGATTTTTCCTTCGTCTACAAATTTAGCTATTTTGGATTCTATGGGCAGTTTGGCCAAAACGGGTATGCCGTATTTAATGGCAATTTGGTCGATATGACTTTCCCCAAAAATCTGATGATTGCTTCCGCAATCGGCACAGTTAAAATAAGACATGTTCTCAATTAGCCCCAAGACGGGGATTTTCATGAATTCAGCCATTTTTACGGCTTTAGCCACTATCATAGAAACAAGTTCTTGAGGTGAGGTAACTACTACAATGCCATCTACCGGCAAGGATTGAAAAACTGTTAAAGGTACATCTCCTGTACCCGGAGGCATGTCAATAAACATATAATCTATATCTTCCCAAATTACATCGGTCCAAAATTGTTTAACTGCTCCACCTACCAATGGTCCTCTCCAGACCACAGGGTCGCTTATGTCTTCTAGTAGTAGATTGATTGACATTACTGCAATACCCGTCTTACTCCTGGCCGGATGTAAACCCGCCTCACTTTGGGTTGCCCGCCCTTCAATGCCAAACGTCTTGGGTATGGAAGGACCGGTTATATCACCATCTAAAACTGCCACATTATAACCTTTGCGCCTCATTGCCACCGCTAAAAGCGATGTAACTAGAGATTTACCCACTCCACCCTTACCACTGACAACACCGATTACTTTACCTACTTTGCTCTTCTCGTGAAGCTCCGCGGCAAAATCATTTTGCATCTGCAACTACTCCCAACTATAAAATTAACTAAACAAGTAAGCTTTTCTGGTTTAATCGAAAAGTTCCTGCACATAACGGGGTATTTTCCAAAGACTATAGCTTAAACTGGTCGATTAGGGAAAATAATTGTTCAGCGAGCAAGTTGACAGATTCGGCATTACTTGCAACCTGATGCAACGACTCGGACTGCACGCGAACGGAGGTCAGCATCCGTTCCATTCCACCTTCTAGGTTTTGGCCCAGACCGGCGGTTTCGTTAATCAGTTCTGCAGTTTCTGCTATTTCCGAGGCAATCTTGGCGAAGCCCTGCGCCGTTTCGTTTAAGATATCTGCATTTTGCTCAATTCCTTGATTACTAGTTGCCAAAGCTTCTACCGCCACCGCGGTACCCGCGGTCACTTGCTGTATGTTTTCCATAATGTCTCCTACGGAATTTTGCGTTTGTTCTGCCAAACGCCGCA